>NZ_NHSN01000031.1 GCF_016653405.1 Halorhodospira halophila | reverse complement strand
TCGGGGGGTGGATCGGGCGGGGCCGGATCCGCGGCAGGGCCCTCTCGTTCCTCCGGCGGCTGCGGATCCCGCCCGTGGTCGGCGGTGGGCGGCTCCACGTCGGTGTCGGCGTGGTCGCCGGCTCCGGGGACGAGCGTACTGCCCCAGTGGGCGTGGGCCGCCACCCCCGCCAGGCCGGCGGCCAGCGCAGCGCCGGCGGCGGTGCGCAGGGCGTGCCCGTTGTCGCGGGCGTTCGGGTCCCGCGCGTGGAGCAGGTTGTCCGGCCCCGGGCAGCGGGCCACCTCGGCCAGGGCCCGGGTCAGTCGGGCTGCCGGGGTGTCTGGCAACGGGGCCGGTGGCGTCCCGGTTGCCCGGGCCAGGGCATCGCGGCTGGTGAGCAGCGCCACCGGCCGCAGGCCAGACTCGTACAGCAGCGCGCGGGCGGCGTTCAGGTCGGTGTGTCGAGCGGCGAGCAGGCGCGGCCGCCGGCGCTCGTCGCCGAGGCAGTAACGCCAGGCGGAGGCCGGTGCAGGCAGGGCGCGGCGGACGTGCAGGCGCAGCACGGCGCGGTGCTCGGAGCGGCGCAGCCCGTCGGGCAGGCGGAGCCGATGGCGCTGCACGCGGCTCTCGGGCACGGCCATCGCGACCCGCGGCCGGCCAGCGTCGAGCCGGCGGCAGGCCGCGCGCAACGCCTCCCGTCGGCCCTCCGCGCCCGTGCCACGGACGGGTTCCGCGGTGTAGGCGTAGTGGCTACGGCGCCGCAGGCAGACGTGCACGGTTCGTCCGGCCACGGCGACGCCGAGCGTCGCGGTGCTGGGCAGGGGCATCCCGTCTCCTCCCTGAGACGCTGGTTCCCGAGCCGCCGCCACCGGTCCCTGGTGCGCGGCGAAGAGCATCCCCCCACTATAAGGCGGGAACTCGCCCGTTCAAGAGGTGGTCAGTATACTGCCTACAGAGTTTGCCAAGGCGCCTGCGCCCCGTCCCCATGAAGCGATTCCTGCGTACCCTTCTCTACACCACCGTCGCCCTGGTCGGTGTCGGCGCTGTCCTGGCCGCGGCGGCCGTGGCCTACGCCGTGTTCGTGCTCGCCCCGCAGCTGCCGGATGCCGAGTCGCTGCGCGACGTGCGCTTCCAGCAGCCGCTGCGTGTCGTCAGCGCCGAGGGTGAGCTCATCGCCGAGTACGGCGAGCAGCGGCGCCAGCCGGAGGATATCGACGATCTCCCCACCGATCTGCTGCTGGCGTTCATCGCCGCCGAGGACGACCGCTTCTACGAACACCCCGGGGTGGATTACCAGGGCCTTGCGCGTGCGGTCGGCCACGTGGTCCGCGAGCGTTCCTTCGGGCCCGGTGGTTCCACCATCACCATGCAGCTCGCGCGGAACTTCTTCCTTTCGCGCGAGGTGACCATCCTGCGCAAGGTCAACGAGATCCTCCTGGCGCTGCAGATCGAGCGGACGCTGTCCAAGGAGGAGATCCTCGAGCTCTACCTCAACAAGATCTACCTGGGCCATCGCGCCTACGGCGTGGCGGCGGCCGCGCAGGTCTACTACGGCAAGGACCCCGACGAGCTCGATCTGGCCCAGATGGCGATGATCGCCGGCCTGCCGAAGGCGCCCTCGGTAGCCAACCCCATCCGCAATCCGCAGCGGGCGCTCCAGCGGCGTGCCTACGTTCTCGGCCGGATGCTCAACGAGGGCTTCATCAGCCCGGAGCGCTATCAGGAGGCCATGGCTGCGCCGATCACCGCCGATTTGCACGCCCCGCGCAGCCGCGTGGACGCTCGCTACGTCGGTGAGATGGTGCGCCGGACCATGACCGAGCGCTACGGGCCCGAGGAGGCCTACACCGGTGGCTACACGGTCTACACCACCATCGAGAAGGACCGTCAGGACGCCGCCAACCGGGCCCTGCGCAGCGGCCTCCGCGATTACGACCGGCGCCACGGCTACCGGGGGCCGGAGGGCAGCGTTGAAGCGGAGCTGGTTGGCGATCCGGCGGCCATGGAGGAGGCACTGACCGCCCACCCGCCCTTCGGAGGCCTGCAGGCGGCCGTGGTGCTCGCCGTGGAGCCCGAGGCGGCGTGGGTCTGGCCGCGTGGCGGGCGCGTGCTACAGGTCGACTTCGAGACCATGGAGTGGGCGCGCCCCTACCGGGATGCCAACCGGCGCGGTCCCGCCCCGGAGGAGGCGGGCGACGTGGTGGAGGTCGGCGATATCGTGCGTGTCGCGCCGCGGGGCGAGGGGCGCGGTGCCCTCAGCGCCGTCCCCGATGTCTCCGGCGCGCTGGTGGCCCAGGACCCGATGGATGGCCGGGTGCGGGCGCTTGCCGGCGGCTTCGACTTCCGGCTCAGTTCCTTCAACCGGGCGGTGCAGGCGCGGCGGCAGACCGGTTCGGTGTTCAAGCCGTTCATCTACTCGGCGGCCCTCGAGAACGGCTACACGCCGGCCACCCTGGTCAACGATGCGCCGGTGGTCTTCCGGGACGATGCCCTAGAGAGCTACTGGCGGCCGGGCAACTACTCGGGCCGTTTCTACGGCCCCACCCGGCTGCGCGAGGCGCTGGTCTTCTCCCGCAACCTGGTCTCGATCCGGGTGCTGCGCGACGTCGGCATCGACCCGACCATCGCTCACGCCGCCCGCATCGGCTTCCCGGCGGAGAGCCTGCCGCGGGATCTCTCCCTGGCCCTGGGCAGCAACAGCGCCACCCCGCTGCAGATCTCCAGTGCCTTTGCGGCCTTTGCCAACGGCGGGTACCGCGTCATCCCCAATGTCATCGAGCGCGTCGAGGACGGCGCCGGCGAGGTGGTCTTCCGGCCGGATTTCCCGGAGGCGTGCGAGCTGTGTCGCGACGACCTGCCCATGGCCTCGGTCCCGGGCGAACGCATCGGCCTGTTCGATTTGCCGCCGCAGGCCGAGCGTGTCCTGCCCGAAGACAACGCATGGCTGATCAGCGACATGCTCTCCGATGTGGTGGAGCGCGGTACCGGCCGAGGGGCCCGGCGGGTGCTCGACCGCGAGGATCTGGCCGGCAAGACCGGCACCACCAACGACCTGCGCGATGCCTGGTTCGTGGGCTACAACCAGGACCTAGTGGCCACGGCGTGGATCGGCTTCGACGACCAGCGCAGCCTGGGCCGGGGCGAGACCGGCGCCACGGCCGCGCTGCCGATCTGGGCGCGGTTCATGTCGGTAGCCCTCGACGGGGTCGAGGAGCGCTCCGTTCCGCGCCCGGACGGTCTGGTCACGGTGCGCATCGATCCGGAGTCCGGGCGCGCGACGAGCTCCGAGAACCCAGAGGCAATTTTCGAGACCTTCCGCGAGGAGACCGTTCCGGTCCGCGAGGACCGCGATCGCCGGCAACGCGACGGCGAGCATTCGGAGCGGCAGCTCTTCTAGGCGGACGGCACCAGCAGACGGCCGGAGCAGGGGGGAAGCCATGGGACGCAGAAGTGCCAACCACCAGCGCGATCAGCGCATGCGGCTGAGCCTGATACGCGAGGCAGCGCGGCTGATGGCCGAGGACGGCGTACGTGATTACTACGCCGCCAAGCGCAAAGCGGCGGAGCGCCTGGGCGCCAGCGACACCCGTAACCTCCCCGGTAATCAGGAGATCCAGGAGGCGCTGCTGGAGTACCACGCCGTCTTCGGTGGCGAGGAGCACGAGGCCGCGCTGCGCCATCTGCGCCGGCGTGCCCTGGAGGCGATGGATTTCTTCGCCGACTTCCGCCCGCGGCTGGTGGGGCCGGTGCTCGCCGGAACCGCCGACGCCGAGTCGCCGGTGCAGCTGCACGTCTTCGCCGATACCCCCGAGACGGTTCTGATGTTCCTCATGGACCGGCGCATCCCCTTCGAGTCCGATGAGCGGCGCCTGCGCTTCGGCCGCGACGGGTGGTCCATCCAGCCGATGTTCCGCTTCCTGGCCGGAGATACCGAGGTGGAGCTGACCGTTTTCTCGGAGGCCGGCCTGCGCGAGCCGCCCCGCAGCGAGGTCCACGGCGGGGCGATGGAGCGCGCCGGCGTTGCTGAGGTGACCGCGCTGCTCGAGGCGGTGGTGGGCGAGGAGTAAGGGGGCGGGG
>NZ_NHSN01000030.1 GCF_016653405.1 Halorhodospira halophila | reverse complement strand
AGTAAGGGGGCGGGGGGCCGCCCGTTGCCGCCGGTGGCGGGGCAACGGGGGTCGAGCTCAATCCTTCCGGCGCTGATCGATGGGGACGTAATCTCGCCGCGCTGCGCCGGTGTAGAGCTGTCGCGGTCGCCCGATGCGCTGCTCCGGATCGGCGACCATCTCGTTCCACTGGGCCAGCCAGCCCGGCGTCCGGCCGAGGGCGAACATCACCGTAAAGAAGTCGGTGGGGATGCTCAGAGCCCGATAGATGATGCCCGAGTAGAAATCCACGTTCGGGTAGAGCTTGCGCTCGACGAAGTAGTCGTCCTGCAGTGCCCGCTCCTCAAGCTCCATAGCCAGCTCGAGCTGCGGGTCGTTCTCGATGCCCAGGTCGTTGAGGACCTCGTGGCAGGTCTTGCGGATGATCCGCGCCCGCGGGTCGAAATTCTTGTAGACCCGGTGCCCGAAGCCCATCAGGCGGAACGGGTCATCCTTGTCCTTGGCCTTTTCGATGTACTTCGGCACCTGGCTGATGTCGCCGATCTCGTGGAGCATGTTCAGCACCGCCTCGTTGGCGCCACCGTGGGCGGGGCCCCACAGGGCGGCGCAGCCGCAGGCGATGGAGGCGAACGGGTTGGTGCCGGTGGAGCTGGCCAGGCGGACCGTGGAGGTCGACGCGTTCTGCTCGTGATCAGCGTGGAGGATCAGCAGCTGATCCAGCGCCCGCGCGTGGATCGGATTGATCTCGTACGGCTCCGTGGGGCGCGAGAACAGCATGTTGAGCAGGTTCTCGGTGTAGTAGAGCCGGTTGAGCGGGTAGACGAAGGGCTCGCCCGCCATGTGCTTGTAGGCCGCGGCGGCGATGGTGGGCATCTTGGCCAGCACGCGGTGGCAGGTGAGCATCCGGTTGCGCGGGTCCCCGAGCTTGATGGCGTCGTGGTAGAAGGCCGACAGCGATGCCACCACGCCGGTGAGCATGGCCATGGGGTGCGCGTTGTAGTGGAAGCCGTCGAAGAAGTCCTTCAACGACTCGTTGATCATAGCGTGCTCGGTCACCGCCCGGTTGAACTGGTCCAGCTCATCCTTGGTGGGCAGCTCACCGTGGAGCAGCAGGTAGGAGACCTCGAGGAAGTTGCTGTTCTCGGCCAGATCCTCAATGGGGTAGCCGCGGTAGAGGAGCACCCCGTTCTCGCCGTCGATGAACGTGATGTCGCTGCGACAGCTCGCCGTCGAGGTGAAGCCGGCATCGTAGGTGAAGTATCCAAACTCTTTGTACAGGTTCTGGATATCGACGACGGCCGGCCCGTGCGTTCCCTCGCGGATGGGCATCTCGACACTGTGGCCGGTGGTGTTGTCGGTGACGGTGACGGTTTTCGACGTCATGATGCCCCTCCGCTGCTGCCCTGGATAACCGCGCTCGGCGCAGTCCGGGGGTTACTGGCTGGAGCTGCCCCGGGTCATGCCGAAGCGCTTGCGGAAGCGGTCGACCTGCCCACCAGAATGGACCACACGCTGCTTGCCGGTGAAGAACGGATGGCTCCGGCTGGAGACCTCGATCTTGACCAGCGGGTAATCGTTGCCGTCCTGCCAGGTGATGGTCTCGTCGGTCTGGACCGTGGAGCGGGTCAGGAAGGAAAAGTCCGTCGAGATGTCCTGGAAAACGACTTCGCGGTACTCGGGATGGATGTCTTTCTTCATGGTGACCCTCTGCGACGTTCAGCCGCGTTCTTGAGCATGTTAAACCGCGGATAGTAGCCGCCGCAGCATAGGGGGTCAAGATGGCCTGCCGGCGCGCCGCAACGCTTGACAGCGGGCGGGTCGCCGCCTAGATTCCACGTCACGTGTCAGCCACACGAGGAGACCGTCATGCCGGACGGTAACGGCAGTACGCCAAGCAACGACGTCGTACCGCGAACCAACGCCCGTCCCGGGGTGCCGGCCGACTGACGGAGTCTCTGCCGTCTCTCTGTCTCCGGTGCCGCGGGTCGGGCACCCGAACACTCAGGAGGCAGAGATGACCATCACCACCGAGCATCAAGACCATGGCCTCGGCGCACCGGCTCGCGCCGAGTATGCAGACCGCCTGCCCGCCGCCGCGGCACGGCGCATCGCACAGATGGCCCCGGCCGAGCGCCCGGCGGCGCTGCGCGCCATGCCGGACGGGGAGAGCCTGGCCACCTTCCTGGAGATGCGCCCCGCTGCGCAGGCGAGCGTGCTCGAGCACATGGACCGAGGCCCGGCCGCCCGCCTGGCCAACCGTCTGCCGTTCAATACGCTGGCCCGCGTGCTTGAGCGCCTGGATCCGGAGTGCCGCGACGAGGTCGTACGCAACCTCCGCCCGCTCAAGCGCAGCCGCGTCGAGACGGTGCTCTCCGGGCGTCTGCAGTAATCCGGCTCGCCGCTCTGGCGGGGGTGCCCCGTCGGGCACCCCCGCGCCGCGGCGCCTGGCTGCGTTTTGTCCTGGCCGTTTCCGGCCGCATAATCGGCCGGAAACCCGGGAGGAAAACCCATGTTCCAGGCGCCTGTATCCCGGCTGGCGACGGCATCCGTCCTGCTTGCAGCCTGCGGGGCCGCGGCGGCCGCGCTGGCCGGCCCCCTCTACCGCATCCAGCTCGTCGAACTCGACCTGGCCCTGGCGATGATCGCCGCCGGCTTCGCTGCCGGTGTGCTCGCCCTTGTCCCCGCCGGTGTCGGTTTCGCCTCCACCTTCGGTCTGCACGGCAAGCGCGGTCGCGGCCGGGCCCTGGCCGGCCTGGCCCTGGGGCTAGGGGTCGCGGTGGTCGCCGGGCCCAAGGTCTACGCCGCCGTCCTCGGTCCCAACCTTCACGATCTGGCCACCGACACCGATGACCCGCCCTCGTATCGGGCCCTCGCCCAGGCCCGAGAGCAGGCCGGCGGCGATCGAGCCTACCCTGGCGGAGAACTGGCCGAACGCCAGGCGGAGGCGCACCCGGATCTCGAGGCGCGCACTTACCCGCAGGATGTCTCGGCCATCCTCAGCGCCGCAGAGAGCGCGGCGCTGAGGCTGGAGTGGACCGTGGCGCGAACCGACATGCAGGGCGGGCTGGAGGCCACCGCACGCAGCTACTGGATGGGTGTCATCCACGATATCGTCGTCCGCGTCGAGGATACCGGTGATCACCGTCGCGTCGACGTGCGCGCCGCCACCCGCGGCGGCGAGGCGGACGTCGGCGGCAACGCCCGGCTGGTCCGCGCGTTCTACGACGAGCTGGAGGCCGAGCTGCAGAACTGAACGGGGCGTCTGTGAGCGGGTGATCAGCCTCACTGGGATGCGTTACTATCGCGGCTTATCCGCGGATCGCGAAGCTGAATAGGGAGACTTCCATGAGCGAACGGGTTCAAGTCGGTGGCCTGCAGGTGGCGCGTGAGCTCTACGACCTGGTGGCCAACGAGATGGTGCCTGGGACCGGCATCGACGCCGACACCGTCTGGGACGAGCTCGGCGGCATCGTCCGCGATCTGAGTCCGCGCAACCGTGAGCTGCTGGAGAAGCGCGAGACCCTGCAGCGGCAGATCGACGAGTGGCACCGCGAGCACCGCGGCCAATTCTCCGTGGCCGATCACAAGGCCTTCCTCGAGCAGATCGGCTACCTGGAACCCGAGACGGAGGAGTTCGAGATCACCACCACCGGGGTCGACCCGGAGGTCGCCACGGTGGCCGGGCCGCAGCTGGTGGTGCCGGTGGATAACGCGCGATTCGCACTCAACGCGGCCAACGCACGCTGGGGCAGCCTGTTCGATGCCCTCTACGGCACCGACATGATCCCCGAGAGTGACGGCCTGGCCAAAGGGAAGACGTACAACCCGGCCCGTGGCAAGCGCGTCATGGAGCTGGCCGCCGAAACCCTCGATGAGGTGGCCCCGCTGGCCCACGGCCTGCACGCCGATGTCACCGCCTACCGCCTGAGCGAGGCGAGCCCGCGCCAGCTGCTGATCACCCTGGCCGACGGCAGCGAGACGGAGCTGGCCGATCCCACCCGCCTTGTCGGCTTCACCGGTGAGCCGCAGCGGCCGGCGACCATCCTGCTGCGTCACAACGGCCTGCATGCCGAGATCGTCATCGACCCCAACGATCCGGTGGGCAAGGATCACCCGGCCGGCGTCAAGGACGTGGTCATGGAGTCGGCGCTAACCGCCATTCAGGATTGCGAGGACTCCGTGGCCGCGGTGGATGCCGAGGACAAGGTCCGTGTCTACCGCAACTGGCTGGGCCTGATGAAGGGCGATCTCGAGACCTCGGTCAGCAAGGGCGAGGAGGCCTTCACCCGGCGGCTCAACGCCGACCGCACCTACACCACGCCGGACGGCGGCTCCCTGACCCTGCCGGGGCGCTCGCTGATGCTGGTGCGTAACGTCGGCCACTTGATGACCACGCCGGCGGTGCTCGACGGCGACGGCAACGAGATCCCCGAGGGCATGCTGGACGCCATGATGACCGTCCTCTGCGCGGTCCACGACCTCAAGGGCCTGGGCCAAGTGCGCAACTCGAAGACCGGCAGCGTCTACATCGTCAAGCCGAAGATGCACGGTCCCGAGGAAGTGGCCCTGACGGTGAACCTGTTCGAGCGCGTCGAGGACGCCCTGGGCCTGGAGCGTGCCACCCTCAAGGTCGGCATCATGGACGAGGAGCGGCGGACCACGGTCAACCTGCGCGCCTGCATCAAGCAGGCCCGGGACCGGGTGATCTTCATCAACACCGGCTTCCTCGACCGCACCGGCGACGAGATCCACACCGCCATGGAGGCCGGCGCCGTGATCCGCAAGGCGGACATGAAGGGGGCATCCTTCATGACCACCTATGAGGACTGGAACGTCGATGTCGGCCTGGCCGCCGGGTTCAAGGGCCGGGCGCAGATCGGCAAGGGCATGTGGCCCAAGCCGGATAAGATGCGCGAGATGTTCGACACCAAGGCGGGCCACCCCAAGGCGGGTGCCAACTGCGCCTGGGTGCCGTCGCCGACGGCGGCGACCCTGCACGCCGTGCACTACCACGAGGTGGACGTCGCCGGCGTCCAGGCCGAGATTGCCCGCGCCGGCTGGCGTTCGGACCTGAACCGGATCCTCACCGTGCCGCTGGCGCCGAGCACCGACTGGAGCGAGGAGGAGATCCAGCAGGAGGTGGATAACAACTGCCAGGGCATCCTCGGCTATGTGGTGCGCTGGATCGACCAGGGCATCGGGTGCTCCAAGGTGCCGGACATCAACAATGTCGGCCTGATGGAGGACCGCGCCACCCTGCGCATCTCCAGCCAGCACGTGGCCAACTGGCTCTACCACGGCGTGGTCAGCGAGGATCAGGTCATGGATAGCCTCCAGCGCATGGCCCGGGTCGTGGATGAGCAGAACGCCGGCGACCCGAACTACCGGCCCATGGCCGAGGACTTCGACGCCAGCGTCGCCTTCCAGGCGGCCTGCGACCTGGTCTTCAAGGGGCGGGAGCAGCCCTCCGGCTACACCGAGCCGGTGCTCCACCGCCGTCGGCAGGAGGCGAAGGCCAAGTACGCCTGATCCCGCCGCCTGAACGACATCCCGTGAACCGTGCCGGCGTCGGCAGCCTCCGGGCTGTCGGCGCCGTCTTGTCTCCGGAAGCATGACCGTGCGCGAACCGATCCGTATCCGCGGCGCCCGCCAGCACAACCTGCAGGGCCTCGATCTCGACCTCCCGGCCGGCGAGCTGATCGTCGTCACCGGGGTCTCCGGCTCCGGGAAGTCGTCGCTCGCCTTCGACACCGTCTACGCCGAGGGGCAGCGGCGCTACGTGGAGACCTTCTCGGCCTACGCCCGGCAATTCCTCGAGCGCATGGACCGGCCACAGGTCGAGCGTATCGACGGCGTCCCGCCGGCGATCGCCATCGATCAGGTCAATCCGGTGCGCACCTCGCGCTCCACCGTGGGCACGATGACGGAGCTCGCCGACCACCTGAAGCTGCTCTTCGCCCGGGCGGCGCAGCCCTACTGCAGCGGCTGCGGCCGCCCGGTGCGGCCGGATACGCCGCAGTCCATCGCCGACGAGCTCCTCGCCGGCGACGACACGGCGCCGTGGCCGGCAGGTACCCGAGTGGCGGTGACCTTCTTCGTGGCCGTGCCTGCCAAGCTCGATCGGGAAGAGCTGCGACAGATGCTCTCCAGCCAGGGATACACGCGCATCTATGAGCGTGAGGGTGGTGTCGAGGTGGTTCAGGACCGGTTGCGCCTCGACGGGGCGCGCCGGGGGCGGCTGATCGAGGCGGTGGAGACGGCCCTCGACAAAGGGCGGGGTCGCTGCCAGGTCCGGGCCCTGGGCGAGGACCGTGAGCCGGCGGGCGAGCCGCGGCGCTACTCCGCCACCTTCCACTGCGCCGGGTGCGACCGCGACTACCCGCGGCCGACCTCAGAGCTCTTCTCCTTCAACTCCCCGGTTGGCGCGTGTGACACCTGCCGTGGGTTCGGCCGCAACATGGAGATCGACCCCGACCTGGTCATCCCGGATCCGGGCCTGAGCCTGGCCGAGGGCGCGATCAAACCGTTCCGCGGCGGTGCCTCGGTGGAGTGCCAGCGGGACCTGCTGCGCGCCGCCCGCCGGCGCGGGGTCGCCGAGGATGTGCCTTGGCGGGAGTTGGATGCGGCGGACCGGCAGTGGGTCTGGGACGGCGAGGATCGCTGGGGCCGTTCCGGCAAGTGGTACGGCGTGCGCGGCTACTTCGACTACCTCGAGCGCAAGAGCTACAAGATGCACGTGCGCGTGCAGCTCTCGCGCTACCGCACCTACCGCACCTGTCCGGACTGCCGGGGTGCGCGCTTGGTCCCGGAGGCCCTGGACTTCCGGCTCGGCGGACAGGCCGACGCCGACGCTGTCCTCGCCCCGGAGGAGCGCTTCCGGCCCCGCCACCTGGCGATGGGTGATGCGCTGCTGGCCGGGCTGCCGGGGCTGACCCTGCACGATCTGGCGACCCTGCCCCTGGCCCGCCTGCAGCGTTTCTTCGCCGGGCTGGAGCTGCCGCCGCCGCTGGACGAGGCGGCGGCTACGGTCCTCGACGAGATCCGCAGCCGGGTCGGCTACCTCAACGAGGTGGGGCTCGGTTACCTGACCCTGGACCGGCAGTCGCGCACCCTCTCCGGCGGCGAGGTGCAGCGGATCAACCTGACCACGGCGCTGGGCACTTCGCTGGTCAACACGCTCTTCGTCCTCGACGAGCCGTCCATCGGCCTGCACCCTCGCGATGTGGGGCGCCTGGTGGGGATCCTGCAGCGCCTGCGCGATGCGGGGAACTCGCTGCTGGTCGTCGAGCACGACCCGCAGGTGATGGCGGCCGCCGACCGGATCATCGACATGGGCCCGGGTCCCGGTGAGCGGGGCGGTCAGGTGGTCTTCAACGGTGCCCCGGCGGAGCTCTATGCGGCGGATTCGGCCACGGCGGACTACCTGACCGGCCGCCGGCGGGTCGCTCGGGGCCGTCTGCAGCTGCGGCCGGGCGAGCACGATGCCATCGATGGGGCCGAGGCGATCACCGAGGTCTCCCTGGTGGACCAGTCGCCCATCGGCAAGAGCGCGCGCTCCTGCCCGGTGAGTTACACCGGCGCCCTCGACCCGATCCGCAAACGCTTCGCCGCGGCGCCCCTGGCCCAGGAGCGGGGCTACACCGCCGGCGCCTTCAGCTTCAACGCCGGCAACGGCCGTTGCCCCACCTGCAAGGGCTCCGGCTTCGAGCACGTGGAGATGCAGTTCCTCTCCGACGTCTACCTGGCCTGTCCCGACTGCGACGGTCGGCGTTTTCGCGCCGAGGTGCTGGAGGTCCAGGTGGAGGGGACTGAGGGGCGACGTGCCTCCATCCACGACGTATTGCAGATGACCGCCGACGAGGCGGTGGCGTTCTTTGCCGACAGCCGCGAGGTGGTGCGCCGCCTGGAGCCGTTGCGCGCCGTGGGCCTGGGCTACCTGCGCCTGGGCCAGCCGGTGCCCACCCTCTCCGGCGGCGAGGCGCAGCGCCTCAAGCTCGCCGGGCACCTGGCCGAGCGCGGCAAGGGGCGGGGTAAGGGGGCCGAGCCGGGCACCGGCACCTTGCTGATCTTCGACGAGCCCACCACCGGGCTGCACTTCAGCGACTGCCAAGTCCTCCTCGACGCCTTCCAGCGGTTGGTGGACGCTGGCTACAGCCTGTTGGTCATCGAGCACAACCTGGATCTGATCGCCAACGCCGACTGGATCCTCGACCTCGGCCCGGAGGGCGGTGAGGGCGGCGGCCGGCTGCTGGCCAGTGGTACGCCGGTGCAGCTGGCGGCCTCCGCCACGGCGACCGGGCGTGCCCTGGCCGACTACGGCACCGGTCTGGAGGAGGACGCGGGGCCCCTGGCGCCCCCGGCCGTGGCCGAGGCGGCAGCGCCGTATGCCGTGGACGCTCCGGCCGCGATCGAGGTGCACCAGGCCCGCGAGCACAACCTGCGCAACATCGACGTGGCCATCCCCCGGGATCGATTGACCGTGGTCACCGGGGTGTCCGGCTCCGGGAAGTCGACCCTGGCCTTCGATATCCTCTTCGCCGAGGGCCAGCGCCGTTACCTGGAGTCGCTCAACGCCTACGCCCGACAGCTGGTGCAGCCGGCCTCGCGTCCGGACGTCGGCGCGGTGACCGGCATCCCGCCGGCGGTGGCCATCGAGCAGCGCACCAGCCGAGGCGGATACCGCTCCACGGTGGCGACACTCACCGAGATCTACCACTACCTGCGCCTGCTCTACCTGCGTCTCGGCGTGCAGTACTGCCCGGAGTGCCAGGTCGCCATCGAGGCGCAGACGCCGGAGGGCATCGCCGCGCGGTTGCTGCGCGAACACCGTGGGCAGCGGATGGCCTTCTACGCCCCCCTGGTGGTCGCGCGCAAGGGGATCTACAAGGAATTGGCGGCCTGGGCGGCCGGCCGCGGATACGAGCAGTTGCGTGTGGACGGTGAACTCCAGCCCACGGCGCAGTGGCCGCGGCTGGACCGCTACCGGGAGCACGACATCGATCTGCCCCTGGGCAGCATCGAGATCCGGGCCGATGCCGAGGCGGATCTGCGCGAGCGCCTCAAGGAGGCCCTGGATCACGGCAACGGGACCGTGCGCATCGCCCCGTTGGACGGCAGCGGCGCCGACGCCGAGCGGGTCTGGTCCACGCGCCGGGCCTGCCCGGCCTGCGGGCAGGGCTTCGCCGAGCCGGATCCGCGGCTGTTCTCGTTCAACGCCCGCCACGGCTGGTGCAGCGGCTGCCACGGCACCGGGCTGCTGGTCCGCGACCCGGACGAGGCCGAAGAGGCGGAGCTGGAGGCAGCCCGGGTCTGTCCGGCCTGCCAGGGCGGGCGGCTGAACCCCGTGGCCCGGGCCGTGCGCTTCCACGGCCGGAGCATCACCGAGGTGACCGCCGACTCCGTGGCCGAGCTCCGGCCCTGGCTCGAGGCGCTGACCCTCGACGAGCGCGAGACCGCCATCGGCGCAGACGTCATCGCCGAGATCGGCGCGCGGCTGGCCTTCCTGGAGCGGGTCGGGCTCGGCTACCTGTCGCTGGATCGCGCCGCGCCGACCCTCTCCGGCGGCGAGGCGCAGCGCATCCGCCTGGCGGCGAGCCTGGGTGCCGGCCTGCAGGGCGTCTGTTACGTGCTCGATGAGCCGACCATCGGCCTCCACGCCCGCGACAACGCCATGCTCCTCGGCGCTCTGCGCGAGCTGGCCGAGGCCGGCAACACCGTGGTGGTGGTCGAGCACGACGAGGAGACCATTCGCGCCGCCGGGCACCTGATCGACCTCGGCCCCGGTGCCGGCCGCCACGGCGGGCGTGTGGTCGCCGAGGGGGACCTGGCGGCCCTGACCGGCAACACCGAGTCGCTGACCGGCCGGGTCCTCGCCGAACCGCCGCGCCATCCCACGCGGGAGCGCCGCAGCCAGGAGGTGGCGGGGCAGCTGACGGTCACCGGCGCCCACCGCCACAACCTGCAGCGGGTGGATGTGGCGCTGCCGCTTGGTCGCCTGATCGGGGTCACCGGCGTCTCGGGCTCCGGCAAATCGAGCCTGGTCCGCGAGGTGATCGAGCCCAGCGTCCGTGCCCAGCTGGCGCGCAAGCGCGGCGCGGCCCTCCCGGAACCCACCGGCTGTCAGGCGCTGGCCGGCACCGAGCACCTGCGCCGGGTCCTGGAGGTGGATCAGACCCCCATCGGCCGTACCCCCCGCTCCTGCCCGGCGACCTACGTGGGGATCTGGGATCCCATCCGCCGGCTCTTTGCCGGCACGGAAGAGGCCCGGCTGCGCGGCTGGAACGCGGCGCGCTTCTCTTTCAACACCAAGGGGGGGCGCTGTGAGGCGTGCAGTGGTCAGGGCGTAAAGACCGTGGAGATGAGCTTCCTGCCCGACGTGAAGGTCCCCTGCGAGGCGTGCGGCGGTACCCGGTTCGACGAGGAGACGCGCCAGGTCCGCTACGCCGGCCACAGCATCGACCAGGTGCTGGCGCTGAGCATCGAGGAGGCAGCGGGGTTCTTCAGCGCCCATCCGCGCATCCACCACGTCCTGCGTCTGCTCTGCGATGTGGGCCTGGGTTACCTGAGCCTGGGGCAGCCGAGCCCGACGCTCTCCGGCGGCGAGGCGCAGCGCCTGAAGCTGGTCACCGAGCTGGCCAAGGCCCGCCCGGTGGATGGCGGCCCGGCGCGGGGCAAGCAGGCGGCGCCGACGCTCTACCTGCTCGACGAGCCCACCGTGGGCCTGCACATCGCCGATGTGCAGCGGCTCACGGATGTCTTCCACGCCCTGGTTGATGCCGGCCACACGGTGGTGGTCATCGAGCACAACCTGGATGTGATCGCCGAGGCGGACCACGTCATCGACCTGGGCCCGGAGGGTGGGGACGCCGGCGGTCGTATCGTCGGGGCGGGCACGCCGGAGGCGGTGGCGGCAATGGAGACGCCCACCGGACAGGCCCTGCGGGCCTTCCTCGCCGAGCGGGGGGCGGGTACCGCCTAAGCGGTGCTTTCCCGGCGCTGCCGGGCCCGGCCGCAGGCGGCCGGCCCGGCAAGCCTCGGAGGGTTCAGGAACGCGCCTTGCGGAAGGCCTCGGCCAGCGCGGTGTTGGCGGCTGGCTCGGGCTTCTCGGTCTTGCGGCCCTTCTTCGCGCCACGCCCGGCGCCCTGGCCGGCGCCCTTGCTCTTGCCGCCCGAGGTGCCCTTGCCGCCGCCGGTGCCTTTGCTTGCGGCGCCCTTACGCCCGCCGTCGGCCCGCTCGGCGTTGGGGTCGTCGTCGAGGCGCATGGACAGGCCGATGCGCTGGCGCTCCAGGTCCACCTCCATGACCTTCACCTGAACGACGTCGCCGGTGCGGACCTTGTCGCGCGGGTCGCGGACGAACTCGTGGGCGAGGGCGGAGATGTGCACCAGCCCGTCCTGGTGGACGCCGATGTCGACGAAGGCGCCGAAGTTGGCGACGTTGGTCACCGTGCCCTCGAGCACCATCCCCGGCTCCAGGTCGTCGATCTTCTCCACCCCCTCGCGGAACGCCGCGGTGCGGAACTCCGGGCGCGGGTCGCGGCCCGGCTTGGCCAGCTCGCCGAGGATGTCGCGGACCGTCGGCTCGCCGAAGCGCTCATCGGTGTACGCCTTCGCATCCAGGGTGGCGAGAAAACCCTCATCGCCGATCAGCTCGCCCACGCTGCGGCCCGTCTCCGCGCAGATCCGCTCCACCACCGGGTAGGCCTCGGGGTGGACGGCGGAGGCGTCCAGCGGGTTGTCCCCCTGGGGGATGCGCAGGAAGCCGGCGGCCTGCTCGAAAGCCTTCGGACCGAGCCGGGGCACCTCCTGCAGGTCCTTGCGGGTGCGGAAGCGGCCGTTGTCGAAGCGGTGCTGGACGATCTTCTCGGCCAGGCCCGGACCCAGGCCGGAGACGCGGGCGAGCAGCGGCGCCGAAGCGGTATTGGCGTCCACGCCGACGGCGTTGACGCAGTCCTCGACCACCGCATCGAGCTTGCGCCCGAGGTGGCTCTGGTTGACGTCGTGCTGGTACTGGCCGACGCCGATGGACTTGGGCTCGATCTTCACCAGCTCGGCCAGCGGGTCCTGCAGGCGCCGGGCGATGGAGACCGCCCCGCGCAGCGAGACGTCCAGATCCGGCAGCTCCCGCGAGGCGTTCTCGGAGGCGGAGTAGACCGAGGCGCCGGCCTCGGAGACCACCACCTTGTGCAGGCCCAGCTCCGGGTGGCGCTTGATCAGCTCGCCGACCAGGGCGTCGGTCTCGCGGGAGGCGGTGCCGTTGCCGATGGCCACCAGCCCCACCTGGTGCTTGCGGGCGAGTTCGGCCAGGGTCTTCAGCGAGCCCTCGGGGTCCTTGTTGCGGCTGGTGAAGGGGTGGATGGTGGCGGTTTCGACCACGGCGCCGGTGGCGTCGATGACCGCTACCTTGACCCCGGTGCGCAGTCCCGGGTCGAGGCCGATGGTCGGGCGCGGGCCCGCCGGTGCGGCCAGCAGCAGGTCCTCCAAGTTGGCGCCGAAGACCCGGATCGCCTCCTCCTCGGACTGCTCGCGCAGCTGGCGCTTGAGCGCCAGGTCCAGGTGGGTGGAGAGCTTCGCCCGCCAGGCCAGGCGCACGGTGCGCGCCAGCCAGGCGTCGGCCGGCCGACCCCGGTCGGCGATGCCGAAACGCCGGGCGATGGCGGCCTCGCCGACGCTCGGCTCGTCGCTCTCGCCCCGCGCCTCGGCGTCGGACCAGGCGATCTCCAGCCGCAGGATCTCCTCACTCTGCCCGCGCAGCATGGCCAGGGCGCGGTGGGAGGGGATCTTGCGCAGCGGTTCGGCGTGCTCGAAGTAGTCCCGGAAGCGGGCGCCGTCCTTCTCCTTGCCCGCGGCCACGCGGCTGACCAGGTAGCCCTTGCGCCAGCCGTAGTCGCGCAGCTCCTCGAGCAGATCGGCGTCCTCGGCGAAGCGCTCCATGAGGATCTGCCGGGCGCCGTCGAGGGCAGCGTCGACATCGGCCACGGCCGGGGTCTCCTGCCCCTCTTCGGCGGGGCCGGTGACGTAGGGGGCCGCCGCCTCCTCGGGGACGAGGGACGGATCGGCCAGAAGGCTGTCGGCTAGCGGCTCCAGCCCGGCCTCGCGGGCGATCTGCGCCTTGGTGCGGCGCTTCTTCTGGTAGGGGCGGTAGAGGTCCTCGACGCGGGTCTTCGTCTCGGCGGCGCGGATCGCCTCGGCCAGCTCGTCGGTGAGCTTGCCCTGCTCGTCGATGGCCTTGAGCACCGTCTCCTTGCGCTCGTCGAGCTCCCGCAGGTAGGTCAGCCGCTCCTCGAGCGAACGCAGCTGGCTGTCGTCGAGGCCGCCGGTGACCTCTTTGCGGTAGCGGGCAATGAAGGGGACGGTGGCGCCCCCGTCGAGCAGCTCGATGGCGGCCTCGACTTGCCGGTTGCCCACGCCCAGCTCCTGGGCGATGCGCTGCGGGATCGACTCACTGACCATCTCTCGTGAAACCTCGGTGCCGTGGAAAAGGCGCCATGATAACCGAGCCGCCGCCGGCTGCCAGCGACGCGCGCCGCTGTGCCCCGGCCGATTGACAGCCGGCGGCGGGCTGGCACGATAAGCAGGAGACAACGCGTTCAGGGAGGAGCGCGCATGCACCAGGAGGTGAGCCGGCAGGAGCGGTGCGTCCGCTTCTGCCTGACCACGCACGGCAACCACCCGTGGCTGGCCCGGCCCGAGGCCGTGCAACGGCTGCGCACCGCCTTCCGCCAGGTGGCCCGGCGCCGTCCGCTGACCTGGGACGCCGCCGTCGTCCTGCCCGACGCCGTCCACGGCCTGTGGCGCCTGCCCCGGGATGACCCGGACCCGCGGCCCCGCTGGCAGGCGGCCAAGGCCCACTGCACCCGCCACCTGCGCAACTGGCCGGGGCTGCCCCGCGGGCGGCTTTGGCAGCCCGGTGTGCACTGGTGGGAGGTGGAGCCGGACCGGTGGCGCGAGGCCCTCGACGAGATCCACTGGGAGCCGGTGCGCCGCGGGCTGGCCGGCCGCCCCGAGGGGTGGCGCTATAGCTCCTTTCGCCGCTGCCAGGCCGCCGGGCTTTACCCGGTCGGTTGGTCGGGGCCGTCGGGGGCGGTGTGACTGGGCTCCTCGCCGGCGAGGTTCTGCATCACCCCGCGCAGGTAGCGCGGATTGACCAGCTTGATGCCGATCCGCTCGGCGAACTTGCGCATCCCCTCGTCGGCGGAGACCAGGGTGGCGTCCAGCTCGTAGGCGAGCAGCACCACGTCGATGTCCTCCCGCGAGTCGAGGATCCCGCGGCGCATAGCCTCGCGGTAGCGCTCGCGCAGCTGGGTGATCAGCTCCGGCGGCAGCGATTCCGCTTGGCCGGCCTGCCGGGCGTGCTCCTCGGCGATGCGCAGGCCCCGCTGGATGCGCGTGCGCACCTCCTCGATGAACTCGTAGAGCACTTCCGAGGGGATGGTCATCGAGAAACGCCGGGGCGAGCGGATGTGCACCTCGGTCTCGAACTCGGCGCCGATCATGTCCATCGAGCGCAGGTTGCACAGCTCCTGATAGACCGGCCCCGGCATGTAGAACTCGGCGTCGGCGCGCCGGGCGAGCCCGAGGAAGACCGAGATGGCCTGCATCGGCTCCTCATCGAAGCGCAGGTAGACGTCGGGGTTGGTGAAGACGCTGGTATCGAGCACGAATCGGCGCATGGTTCCGGGCCCGTCGTGGCGAGGTTTCACCCGGCACGTTACAACCTGCGCGGCGTCCTGGCCATCGGCCCCGGGCTGCGTGATCCGCCGCCTGACCGCCGGCGGCACGGACTGATCCGTTCAAACGCACTTTTTCCGGACTCACAGGGAGGTGAGCCATGCAATCGCGTATCCAGCGGCGCCGGCTCTGCGCCGCCTTCACCCTCATCGAGCTGATGATCGTGGTGGCGATCATCGCCATGCTGGCCGCCATCGCGGTCCCGCAGTACCAGAACTACGTCGCCCGCACCCAGTTCGCCGAGGCCCTGACCCTCTTCTCCGGTGTGCGTACGGCGGTGGACTCCGAGGTCCATCTGCGTGGCCCCGACGGGCTGGACGCCGATCGCATCGAGCGGCTGGTGGGGGACGAGAGTGGCGACTACGTCGATGCCATCGACGTCTCCGCCGGCGGGGACACGGTGGATGTGTCCATGCAGTTCGCCGACGAGGGGGTCAACACCGAGCTGGCCGGCGAGTCGGTGACCTTTACCGGCCAGGAGGACGATGAGGACGCCTGGGGGTGGGATTGCGATCCAGGCGAACTGGCGGAGATCGCCACCGGCCTGTGCGCCGAGTGAGGGCCGCCCGAGCCGGCCCGGCCTTCGCCGGCCGGGCCGGGGGATCAGGCCGCCCCGGCCTGCCCGTCGCGCTACCCCCGCCGGTCGCGGCCGGAACCGGCCGACGGGTGGTCATCCCGTCCCAGCCGACGGTGCTCCGGCGAGCAGTAGTAGGCGCCGTCGCGGGGATAGGCGGTCGAGCGCGGCAGGAAGACGCCGCATCGGGCGCAGCGCACCATCTCCTCGGTGCGCCCGCCGTCGCCGCCGCCCTGGTTGCGCTGTCCCTCGCCATCATCGCGCAGGCGTTTCTGAAGCAGGCTGCGCGCACCGATCCAGGCGAGGATGAGCAGGATGACAAGAAGGATCTGGCCTAGCATGCACGTGCTTTTCCGTGATTACCTTGAGCCCTCGGGCGCAGAGGCCCGGGCGCGCGGCCAACCAAGTTGGCACGGCCGGACGGTTTTGAAAAGCGCGGGTCGCTGAACCACTATAATCGACCGCCCGGCGACCGCGACCCCATGGGAGGAGCTGTTCAATGAATCTGCACGAGTTCCAGGCCAAGCACCTCTTCACCGAGGCGGGGATCGCCATCCCCCGCGGGTATGTGGCGCGCTCCAGCGCCGAGGCCCGCGCCGCCGCCGAGCGCCTCGGTGGCTCGGCCTGGGTGGTCAAGGCCCAGGTCCACGCCGGCGGACGGGGCAAGGCCGGAGGGGTCCGGGTGCTCCGGAAGACCGACGAGATCGAGCGCTACGCGGACTCACTGCTCGGCGAGCGCCTGGTGACCCACCAAACCGACGATCGCGGTCAGCCGATCCACGCCCTGCTGGTCGAGGAGGGGCTGGCGATCGCCCGTGAGCTCTACCTCGGCGCCCTGATCGATCGGTCCAGCCAGCGCGTGGTCTTCATGGCCTCGGCCGCCGGCGGCATGGACATCGAGGAGGTGGCGGCCAGCGAGCCCGAGCGCATCCACACCGTGCGGGTCCACCCGGCCGCCGGGCTGCAGCCGTACCAGTGCCGGCAGCTGGGTTTCGCCCTCGGCCTGGACAAGGCGCAGGTGGGGGAGCTGACGCGGATGATGCAGGGGGTCTACCGTCTGTTCCTGGAGCGGGACCTGTCGCTGGTCGAGATCAACCCGCTGATCGTCACCGGCGAGGGGCGGCTGCTAGCCCTGGATGCCAAGGTGACCGTCGACGACAATGCCGTGGAGATCGGCCGGCAGTCGCAGATTCAGGACATGCGCGATCTGACCCAAGAGGACGAGACCGAGGTCCGGGCCGCCGAGCACAGCCTCAACTACATCACCCTGGACGGCAACATCGGCTGCATGGTTAACGGCGCGGGCCTGGCCATGGCCACCATGGACGTGATCAAGCTCCACGGCGGCTCGCCGGCCAACTTCCTCGACGTCGGCGGTGGCACCAACGCCGATCGGGTGGCCGAGGCCTTCAAGATCATCCTCTCCAGCCCCTCGGTGGAGGGGATCCTGGTGAACATCTTCGGCGGGATCGTGCGTTGCGACATGATCGCCGAGGGCATCGTGGCCGCCGTCCACGACGTCGGGGTCGACGTCCCAGTGGTCGTCCGGCTCGAGGGCACCAACGTCGAGCAGGGCAAGCAGATCCTCGCCGACAGCGGGCTCGACCTCATCCCCGCCGACGACCTGGCAGACGCCGCCGCCAAGATCGTCGACATCGCCGGTGACGCGGCCTGATCCCCAGGTCAAGAGAGGAGCAGAACATGAGCATTCTCGTCGATCAGAGCACCCGGGTGCTCGTCCAGGGGTTCACCGGCAAGCAGGGGACCTTCCACGCCGAGCAGGCCATCGCCTACGGCACCCAGGTGGTCGGCGGCGTGACCCCGGGGCGCGGCGGCGGCACACACCTGGACCGCCCGCTGTTCGATACGGTCCGCGAGGCGGTGGCCGAGACCGGCGCCGACGCCTCGGTCATCTACGTCCCGGCGCCCTTCGCCGCCGATGCCATCCTTGAGGCCGCCGACGCCGGCATCCGGGTGATCGCCTGCATCACCGAGGGCATCCCGGTGCTCGACATGCTGCACGTCAAGGAGGCCCTGCGGGGCGAGGACGTGGCCCTGATCGGGCCCAACTGTCCCGGGATCATCACCCCGGACCAGTGCAAGATCGGCATCATGCCCGGGCACATCCACCTGCCCGGGCGAATCGGCATCGTCTCCCGCTCCGGGACCCTGACCTACGAGGCGGTCAAGCAGACCTCGGACACCGGGCAGGGGCAGTCGACCTGTGTCGGTATCGGCGGCGACCCGATCCAGGGGTGGTCTTTCGTCGACTGCCTGGCGCAGTTCGAGGCTGACCCGGCCACCGACGGCGTGGTCATGGTCGGCGAGATCGGCGGCAGCGCCGAGGAGGAGGCGGCGACGTTCATTCGTGACCACATGAGCAAGCCGGTGGTCGCCTACATCGCCGGGGTGACTGCGCCGCCGGGCAAGCGCATGGGTCACGCCGGGGCGATCATCTCCGGCGGCAAGGGGACGGCGGACGACAAGTTCGCGGCCCTCGAGGCCGCCGGCGTGGCCACGGTGCGCTCGCCGACGGAGATCGGCGAACGCATTCGGCAGCTGACGGCAGGCTGAGGCGCACCGTGCGTATCGTCACCGCCCAGCTGGCCTTCCCCGTCGGCGCCATCGACGCCAATGCCGCGCGCATCATCGACGCCATCGGCCGGGCGCGGGATGAGTTCGGCGCCGATCTGGTGGTCTTCCCCGAGCTGGCGGTGACCGGCTACCCGCCCGACGACCTGCTGCTGCGCAGCGACTTCCATGCCGCCGTCGAGCGGGCGCTCGGCCGGATCGCTGCGGCGTGCACCGGGATCACCGCGGTGGTGGGGACGCCGCTCCACCGCCACGGCGTGGTGCGCAACGCCGCCGTGGTCCTCGCCGACGGCGCCGAGGCCGAAGTGGCCTACAAACGCTGCCTGCCGAGCTACAGCGTCTTCGACGACAACCGCCACTTCCGCGCCGGAAACGCCCCCTGCCTGGTCGAGGTCGCCGGCCGGCGCATCGGGGTCACCATCTGTGAGGACATCTGGGCGGCCACACCGGCCGCCGAGGCCGCCGGCGCCGGCGCCGAGCTGCTGATCAGCATCAACGCCTCGCCGTTCCACGACGGCAAGCAGGCCGAGCGCGAGGAGGTGGCGGCCCGCCGCGTGGCGGAGACCGGGATCCCGCTGCTCTACGCCAACCTGGTCGGTGGCCACGACGAGGTCGTCTACGATGGCAGCTCCTTCGCACTGGACGATACCGGTGCGGTCACTGCCCGGGCGCCGGCGTTCGCCGACGGGCTCCACCCCCTCGACTGGCAGGGCGGGGCGCTGCGCGGCGAATGCGCCGAGCGCACCACCGGGCCGCCGGCGATCTACCAGGCGCTGGTCCGGGCCACCGCCGACTATGTCCGTGGCAACGGCTTCTCCGGCGTGGTGCTCGGGCTCTCCGGCGGGATCGACTCGGCCCTGGTGGCTGCGGTGGCCGCCGACGCCCTGGGCGGGGAGCAGGTGCTGGCGGTGATGATGCCCACCCGCTACACCGCCGAGCGCAGCCTGGAAGACGCTCGCGCGGCAGCGCAGACGCTCGGACTGGACTACCGGAGCATCCCCATCGAGTCGCTCTTCGCCGAATACGAGCAGGCCCTGGCGCCGGCCTTCGCCGGGCGCCCGGCGGACGCCACCGAGGAGAACATCCAGGCGCGGATCCGCGGCAACTGCCTGATGGCGCTGTCCAACAAGCTCGGGCTCATGCTGCTGGCAGCCGGTAACAAGAGTGAGCTGGCCGTGGGGTATGCGACCCTGTACGGCGACATGTGCGGCGGTTTTGCCCCGCTCAAGGACGTCTACAAGACCGATGTCTACCGCCTGGCCGCCTACCGCAACAGCCTCGGGCCCGCCGTGCCGCAGGCCATCATCGAGCGCGAGCCCACCGCCGAGCTGCGCGCCGATCAGCGTGACAGTGACAGCCTGCCGCCGTATCCGGTCCTCGATGCCGTGTTGCGCCAGTACCTGGAGGCCGACGCCGCCGAGCACGAGATCCGTGTCGATGGGCTGGACGAGGCGGAACTCTGCCGGGTCATCCGGCTGCTCTACCGCAACGAGTACAAGCGCCGCCAGGCGGCCCCCGGGGTGAAGGTGACCCGGCGCGCCTTCGGGCGTGACCGGCGTTACCCGATTACCTCGGGCTGGTCCGGTTGTCAGGGCTGTGGGGACTGGCCCACGCTATCCTGATAACTGAGTCCTGAATCTGGAAAATCAAACCGAACCGCGCCCCACCCCAAGGAGCTGCTCCCATGAAGAAAGTCGAGGCGATCATCAAACCCTTCAAGCTCGACGACGTCCGGGAGGCCCTCTCGGACATCGGGATCACGGGCATGACCGTCACCGAGGTCAAGGGGTTCGGCCGTCAGAAGGGGCACACCGAGCTGTATCGGGGCGCCGAGTACGTGGTCGACTTCCTGCCCAAGATGCGTCTCGAGGTCGTCGTGGCGGATGCCGATGTCGACCGCTGCGTCGAGGCTATTACCCAGGCGGCGCAGACCGGCAAGATCGGTGATGGCAAGATCTTCGTCACCAACGTCGAGCGGGTCATCCGCATCCGCACCGGCGAAGAGGACGAGAACGCCATCTAGTTCCCCGGGCGGGGGCCGCTGTGCGGCCTACCGCCCGCCGAACTCCGGGGCGGGAACCTCGTGGCGCTCGCGCCGTTCCCGCTCCACGTCCTCGTCCAGGGGGTCGAGGCCAAGGCTGCGGTAGGCCTCGGCGAGCATCCCCATGGCCTCGCCCACGGCCGGCGTGCCGGGGTAGCGGGCGATGATCGTCCGCGCCCGGTTGGCGGCGGCGATGTAGGCGCCCCGCTCCAGGTAGAACCGCCCGACGTGGAGTTCATGCTCGGCCAGCGCCGTGCGGATCTGCTCCATGCGCTCGGTGGCGTCGTCGATATACTCGCTGTCCGGGTACTGCTCGGTCAGGTCGCGGAAGTCGGCGAAGGCGCGGCGCTTGGGCTCGGGATCGCGCAAGTTCGGGTCGACATTGAACAGATCGCCGAGGCCGCCGGGCCCCTGGGCCTGCCGTGCCACGCCGCTCATGTAAAGTGCATAGGCGACGTGCTCATTGCGCGGATGCATGCGCTGGAAGCGTTCCGCGGCGGCGATCGCCGACTCGTGCTGGCCAGCCAGGTAGTGGGCGTAGATGATCATCAGCTGGGACTGAACCGCGTGATCGCCGAAGGGGTAGCGCGCCACCAGGTTCTCGAAGCGCTCCACGGCCTGTGAGTAGTTCCCGGAACTCAGGCTGCTGCGGGCGTCGGCGTAGAGTTCCTCGACGCTGCGCTCGGCGGCCCCGTCGGGGTCGGTGCCGGCACAGCCGGCCAGAAAGAGTGCCACCAGGGCGATCGTGGCCCAGCGCTGGATGCGGTGCATGATTTCCGTGACTCCGCGGCCTGATGCAGGCCCGTCATTGTAGCGATAGCAAAGGCTCGTACTATACGTATGGAACGACCCCGTCACCAAGCCGACGTCCCCGAGGAACTGGCCGGGCAGCGTCTGGATCGGGCCCTGGCGGCCCTGTTTCCCGATTATTCACGCAGCCGCCTGCAGCAGTGGGTGAAGGCCGGCTGGATCACCGTCGACGGCGCCGTGCGCCGTCCCCGCGATCCGGTTTACGCCGGCGAGCGAATCCACGTCGATGCCGAGCCCGAGCCGGAGACCCCGCTGGCCCCGGAGCCCATCCCGCTGCGGCTGCTCTACGAGGACGGGGATCTGCTGGTCGTGGACAAGCCGGCGGGGCTGGTGGTTCATCCGGGGGCCGGCAATCCGGGCGGCACCCTGGTCAACGCGCTGCTCCACCACGATCCGGGGCTCGAAGCCCTGCCACGGGCCGGCATCGTGCACCGGCTGGACAAGGAGACCTCGGGGCTGCTCGTGGTGGCGCGGACCTACGCCGCCCACCATGCCCTGGTCGCGCAGCTGCAGGCGCGCACGGTGGGGCGCGGCTACCAGGCCGTGGTGGTCGGCCGCCCCACCGCCGGGGGGCGAGTGGACGCCCCCATCGCCCGCCACCCCCGGGACCGCAAACGCATGGCCGTGGTGGCCACCGGTCGCCCGGCGGTGACCCATTACCGGGTCGCGGAGCGCTTCAGCGCCCACACCCTGCTCGACGTGGAACTGGAGACCGGCCGCACCCACCAGATCCGCGTGCACCTGGCGCACGTCCGGCTGCCGCTGGTGGGTGATCCCGTCTACGGCCGTCGGCCGGTTTACCCGCGGGGCGCGAGCGACACCCTGCGCGCCGTCCTCGACGGCTTCCGCCGCCAGGCCCTGCACGCCCGCCATCTGCGCCTCGAGCACCCGCGCACCGGCGAGACCATGCACTGGGAGGCGCCGCCGCCGGAGGACTGGCACCACCTGCTGGAGGCCCTGCGCCATGGATGAGGTGGACGGTGGCCTGTTCTTCAAGCCCCGGTGGCCGGCGCCGGAGGGTGTGCGGGCCCTGAGCACGCTGCGCTGCGGCGGCTGCAGCGCCGCGCCGCGCGACAGCCTCAATCTGGCCGAGCATACCGGGGATGACCCGTCCGCCGTGGCCGCCAATCGGCATCTGCTGCGCACCCGCGCCGGTCTGCCCGCCGAGCCCGTGTGGCTGGAGCAGGTCCACGGCACCGAGGTGGTCGCCGCGCACCGGGTCGCCCCCGGCGCACGTGCCGACGCGGCCTGGACCGATCGCGCCGGCGTGGTTTGCGCCGTGCTCACCGCCGACTGCCTGCCGGTGCTCCTCGCCGCCGGGGACGGGCGGGCGGTGGCCGCCGCCCACGCCGGCTGGCGGGGCCTCGCCGCGGGCATCCTCGAGGCCGTGGTGGCGGCGCTGCCGGTGCCGGCCGGCGAACTCCACGCCTGGCTGGGGCCGGCCATCGGGCCCGACGCCTTCGAGGTAGGGCCGGAGGTGGCCGAGGCGCTGCGCGCACGGGATCCGGCTGCGGCCGAGGGGCTCACCCCCGCGGCCGGTGATCGCTGGTACGCTGACCTCTACAGCCTGGCTCGGAGTCGCCTGCGGCAGGCCGGGGTGACATCGGTCCACGGTGGCGGCTGGTGCACGCACACGGATCGGGCGCGTTTTTTCTCCCATCGCCGGGACGGATCCACCGGCCGGATGGCGAGCCTGATCTACCGAGAGGAGCCGTGAGCATGTCCGAGGAGCAGTACGCCGCCGGCCGCATCCTGGTGGTGGAGGACAGTCGCTCCGTGGCCGGCTGGTTGGCCGGGCGCATCGAGGACGCCCTGGGGCTGAAGGCGCTGGTCGCCGGCAGCCGCGCCGCCGCGCGGCAGCTGCTGGAGCATGACGGTGAACGGATCGTCGCCGCCGTGCTCGATCTCGACCTGCCGGATGCTCCGCGCGGCGAGGTGGTCGGGGACCTGGTGGAGCGCGACATCCCCTCCGTGGTTCTGACCGCCACCATCGAGGACGACCTGCGCGATCAGCTGGTGGGGGCCGGGGTGTGCGACTACATCCTCAAGGATGCCCCGGACGCGGTGGACTCGGTGCTGCGTACCCTGCAGCGCATCCACCGCAACCGGTCCATCGGCGTGCTGGTGGTCGACGACTCCCGCTCGGCCCGCGAGTACCTGGTGCACCTGCTCAGCCGCTGGGGGTTCCGCTGCTACCAGTCCGGCAATGGCCAAGAGGCGCTGGAACGGATCACCTCGGATGAGGACGCCACCATCCGCCTGGTGCTCTGCGACCAGAACATGCCGGGCATGGACGGCATCACCCTGATCCGCGAGCTGCGCCGCCGGCACGCGGCCCCGCGGCTGGGTATCATCGGTGTCTCCAGTCACGGCTCGGGGCTGCTCTCCGCGCGGCTGCTCAAGGCCGGGGCCGACGACTTCCTGACCCGCCCCTTCCTGGAGGAGGAGCTCAGCGTCCGCGTCAACCAGAACGTGGACCTGATGGAGCTGCTGCGCGAGGCCCGCGAAGGGGCCCGGCGCGACCCGCTGACCGGGTTGCACAATCGGCTCTACCTCGACGAGATCGCCGATCAGCTCGGCGAGACAGCGCGGCGGACGCGGCAGCCGCTGGCGGCGCTGGTGGTCGATCTGGATCACTTCAAGGCGATCAACGACCGCCTCGGCCACTTCGGCGGCGATACGGTGCTCCAGCGGGTGGCTGCGCAGCTGCGCGAGACCGTCCGCCGCGCCGACGTGCTCATCCGCTCCGGCGGCGAGGAGTTCTTCATTGTCACCGTGGGGATCGATGGTCCCGGTGCCTGGACCCTGGCCGAGCGTATCCGCAATGGCATCGAGACCCTGGAGCTGGTCTACGAGGGCGAGACCGTGGCCCTCAGCGCCAGCGTCGGCGTGGCCGTGCTCGACGGCGGCTCCGTCGAGGAGGTCCTGAAATCCGCCGATCTGGCCCTCTACGAGGCCAAGCGCCAGGGCCGCAACCGTGTCGCCGGCCTGCCCGCGCCGGATTGAAAACCCGTCGCCGCTGCCCCATCTATCCTGACAAGAAACCAGCCACCGCCGCAGCGCGGTGGAGCGGATTGTCGGCCCGTGATGCGGCCAAGGGGGTAGAGACATGCGGATGGACAAGCTGACCACCAAATTCCAGATGGCCATCGCCGAGGCGCAGAGCCTGGCGGTGGGGCGCGACCACCAGTTCATCGAACCGGTCCATCTGATGCTGGCCATGCTCGATCAGGAGGGCGGCGGCGTGCGTCCGCTGCTCCAGCAGGCCGGCGTCAACCTGAACAAGCTGCGCTCGCAGCTCGGCGAGGCTCTCGAGCAGATGCCGCAGGTCTCCGGCACCGGCGGCGAGGTGCACCTGTCCAACGAGCTGGGGCGGCTGCTCAATCTCACCGACAAGCTCGCACAGAAGCGCAAGGACCAGTACCTCTCCAGCGAGCTCTTCGTGCTCGCCGTGCTCGAGGATGGCAAGAGCCGGCTGGCGAAGATCCTCGAGCAGGCCGGTGCCGCGCGGGAGCCCCTTGAGCAGGCCATCGAGCAGGTGCGCGGCGGCCAGGCGGTGGATGATCCCAACGCCGAGGACCAGCGCCAGGCGCTGGAGAAGTACACCATCGACCTGACCGAGCGCGCCGAGCAGGGCAAGCTCGACCCGGTCATCGGCCGCGACGACGAGATCCGGCGCACGGTGCAGGTCCTCCAGCGCCGGACCAAGAACAACCCGGTGCTCATCGGTGAGCCGGGCACCGGCAAGACCGCCATCGTCGAGGGCTTGGCCCAGCGCATCGTCAACGCCGAGGTGCCCGAGGGGCTCAAGAACAAGCGGGTCCTGTCGCTCGACCTCGGTGCACTGCTCGCCGGGGCCAAGTACCGCGGCGACTTCGAGGAGCGGCTCAAGGCGCTGCTCAAGGAGCTCGGTCAGCAGGAGGGGCAGATCATCCTGTTCATCGACGAGCTCCACACCATCGTCGGCGCCGGCAAGGCCGAAGGCGCCATGGACGCCGGCAATATGCTCAAGCCGGCGCTCGCCCGGGGCGAGCTGCACTGCATCGGTGCCACCACCCTCAACGAATACCGCGAGAACATCGAGAAGGACGCCGCCCTGGAGCGCCGCTTCCAGACGGTCCAGGTGGATGAGCCGAGCGTCGAGGACACGGTGGCCATCCTGCGCGGGCTCAAGGAGCGCTACGAGGTCCACCACGGTGTCGAGATCACGGACCCGGCCATCGTCTCCGCGGCGACGCTCTCGCACCGCTACATCACGGATCGCAACCTGCCGGACAAGGCCATCGACCTGGTCGATGAGGCGGCGTCGCGGATCCGCATGGAGATCGACTCCAAGCCGGAGTCGATGGATCGCCTCGAGCGCCGGCTGATCCAGCTCAAGATCGAGCGCGAGGCGCTGCGCAACGAGGAGGACGACGCCTCCAGAAAGCGCCTGGCGACCCTCGAGGACGAGATCAACGAGCTGGAGCAGGAGTACGGGAACCTCGAGGAGATCTGGAACTCCGAGAAGGCCGCGGTCGAGGGCACGCAGTCGATCAAGGAGGAGCTTGAGCGCGCCCGCCAGGAGGTGGAGACCGCCCGTCGCGCCGGCGACCTGCAGCGCATGTCCGAGCTGCAGTACGGCCGCATCCCCGAGCTGGAGCGCCAGCTGGACATGGCCTCGCAGGCGGACATGTACGACATGAAGCTGCTGCGCAACCGGGTCAGCGACGAGGAGGTCGCCGAGGTGGTCTCCAAGTGGACCGGCATCCCGGTCTCGAAGATGCTCGAGGGCGAGCGGGACAAGCTCCTGCGCATGGAGCAGGCCCTGCACGAGCGGGTGGTCGGCCAGGATGAGGCCATCGCCGCGGTGGCCAACGCCATCCGCCGCTCCCGGGCCGGGCTGTCGGACCCGAACCGCCCCAATGGCTCGTTCCTCTTCCTGGGCCCCACCGGCGTGGGCAAGACCGAGCTGTGCAAGGCGCTCGCCGAGTTCCTGTTCGACACGGAAGAGGCCATGCTGCGCATCGACATGTCCGAGTTCATGGAGAAGCACTCCGTGGCGCGGCTGATCGGTGCGCCGCCGGGGTACGTCGGCTACGAAGAGGGCGGTTATCTCACCGAGCACGTGCGTCGCAAGCCGTACTCGGTGATCCTCCTCGACGAGGTCGAGAAGGCCCACGGTGACGTCTTCAACGTCCTGCTGCAGGTCCTCGATGACGGTCGGTTGACCGACAGCCACGGCCGCACCGTGGATTTCCGCAACACGGTCATCGTGATGACCTCGAACCTCGGCTCGGAGATCATCCAGAGCATGGCCGGGGAGGAGGAAGAGGACTACCAGCGGATGAAGAGCTCGGTGATGGACATCGTCGGGACCCACTTCCGTCCCGAGTTCATCAACCGTATCGACGAGGTGGTGGTCTTCCGGCCGCTGTCGCGGGAGCAGATCCGCGCGATCACCAGCATCCAGGTCGGCTACCTCAGCGAGCGGCTGGCCGAGCGAGACATGGCGCTCGAACTCAGCGAAGCGGCCCTGGACCGCATCGGCGAAGCGGGCTTCGACCCGGTCTACGGCGCCCGCCCGCTCAAGCGGGTCCTGCAGCACGAGGTCGAGAACCCGCTGGCCCGGGAGATGCTCGAGGGCAACTTCGGGCAGGGCGATCGCATCCGGGTCGATGTGCAAGACGGCGCGTTCCGCTTCGAGCGCGGCGAGCCGGTGGTCGAGGGCGAGGTGGTCTGAGCCGGGCTAGCGGATGCGGCGCTCCGAGGCCGTGGCCGCCAGCAGAACCCGGTCCAGCCAGCGCGTGGGCAGCAGGCGCTTGAGGGCGGCGAAGAGATGGGTGGGAACGGTGACGTGGTAGCGGGCCTTCGGGCGCGGGTGCTCCAGGGCGTGGACCAGCTTGGTGGCCACCGCCTCGGCTTCGAGCGTGAAGGGCGTCGAGGCCCCGGCGCCGGCCAGGCGCTGCTCCACCGCACGATAGGTGGCAGCGTGGGCGCTGTTCTGTGGATCGATCCGGGCCTGGAAGGCGCGGTGGGCGTTGTCGCGAAAACGGCTGGCGATGGGTCCGGGCTGGATCAGGCTCACGTGGATGCCGCTGCCGCGCAGTTCTTGGCGCAGGGCGTCGGTGAGCCCCTCGAGGGCGAACTTGGAGCAGACGTAGGCGCCGCGGTAGGGCAGGGCGATGAAACCGAGTACCGAGCTGTTTTGCACGATGCGCCCGTGGCCCTGGCGGCGCATGTACGGCAGCACCCGCGTGGTCAGTTCGTGGGTGCCGAGCAGGTTGGTCTCTAGCTGCTCGCGCAGCGTCGCCCGGGAGAGATCTTCCACCGCGCCGGGCTGACCATAGGCCCCGTTATTGAACAGGGCGTCGATGCACCCGCCGGTGCGCTCGGCGACCTGCTCCACCGCGCCCTCGATGGAAGCGCTGTCGGCCAGGTCCAGCACCAGGGCGTCCTCCCAGCCGGCCTCGCGCAGGCGGGCCACGTCCTCGCTGCGGCGGGCGCTGGGGAAGACCCGCCAGCCGCGCCGGGCCATGTGCGCTGCAGCGGTCTCGCCGATGCCGCTGGAACAGCCGGTGATCAGCAGCGCGGGGCGGTGATCGGTGTGGTCGTCGTTCATGGCCCGACAGGCTAAAGCCTGCGCCCGCCGATCTCCACATCGGGTATCCTGTCGCCTCTTTGAGCACCGGTCGCGTGAGGCGGGCATGACGCCAGGGCGAATCCTGCGGATCCTTGGGGTTGCGGTGCTGCTGGTGGTGCTGGTCGGATGCGCCCATCGCCCGCAGCCATCGGACATCGACGACATTTGCGTCATCTTCGAGGAGAACCCCGAGTGGTATGATCACGCCCGGCGCTCCGAGGAGCGCTGGGGGACGCCGATCCCCATCCAGATGGCCTTCGTCCATCAGGAGTCGTCGTTCATCGCCGACGCCCGCCCGCCGCGGCGCCGGCTGCTCGGGATCATCCCCTGGCGCCGGCCGAGTTCCGCCTACGGCTACGCCCAGGCGCAGGATCCGGTCTGGGGCGAATATCGGGAGGATGCCGCTCACTGGGACGCCCACCGGACCCGGATGCGCGACGCGCTGGATTTCATCGGCTGGTACAACCAGCGCACCCGGGAGCGGGTCGGGGTCGATCTGGACGACCCGAGGCGGCTGTATCTGGCCTATCACGAGGGGCACGGCGGGTACCGGCGGGGCACGTACCGCCAGAAGCCGACCCTGCAGCGCGTCGCCCGCAATGTTGAGTCCCGGGCCCGGCGCTACGAGCAGCAGCTGGCCGAGTGCGAGGACGAGCTGCAGTGCTGGCGGTGGTATCAGTTCTGGCCCTTCTGCCGCTGAGCGGGCGGGCCTTGTTTTCAGCCGTGGCAGTCCCCATTCAAAAGCCGTCACGGCTTGGGTGGTTGACCAGGAGGGAGAGGATCGATGCCGATTTACGAGTATGAGTGCTGTGGCTGCGGCCACCGTCTCGAGGCCATCCAGTCCGTATCGGACGGCCCGCTGACCGACTGTCCCGAGTGCGGCCAGGCGTCGCTCAAGCGGCTGGTCTCGGCGGCGGCGTTCCGCCTGAAAGGCGGCGGTTGGTACGAGACCGACTTCAAGTCGGGCCAACGCAAGAACGTCGCCGAGGGGGGCGGCAATGGCGCCGACAAGGGCGGCAGCGACAAGAGCAGTGACAAGAGCGGCGACAAGTCGGCGTCATCGGCGGGCACCTCCGCAGGCAGTGGCGGTGGGCAGTCGGGGGCTGCGGCGGCTGGCTCCTCCGGTTCTGCTTCCAGCTGAAACGCCGCGGCGCCGGCCTTGGACCCCGTCGGCGCTTTTTGGCACGCTGCCAGACGGGCAGCCCACCTCGGAGCAAGGCATGGCACAAGGCAGCACCTCCGCGAGCGAACGCGCCCGGCGCAGCAGCGCCGCCCGGCGCGGGGCGCAGACCGCGGCCACTGGCATTCAGGGTCTGGACTTCATCCTCGACGGCGGGCTACCCGAGGGGCAGCCGACGTTGCTGCGCGGCGGCCCGGGGGCCGGCAAGACGGCGATTGCGCTGACCTTCTTCTGCCACGGGCTGGAGCAGGGCGAGCCATCGGTGCTGGCCACCTTCGACGAGTCGCCGGAAGCCCTTACGCGCCACGCCCACGCGCTCGGCTTCCCGCTGGACGAGCACCTGGCGGCGGGGCGGGGGCGCATCCTCGACATGCGCCCCGATCGCTCCGAGTTGGTCTCCGGCGGTGAGGTCGAGCTGACGGCGCTGCTCGCGCGCATCGGCTACGCCCTGGACGCCCTCGGCGCACGGCGGCTGGTGGTGGACGCCATCGACGGCATGGACGAGAGCTTCGCCCCGGGCAACAGCCTGCGCGCGGAATTGACCCGGGTGTTTGACTGGATCCGCGAGCGCGACGCCACCACCCTGATCACCTCCGGCGAACACTCCGGCTTCAGCGAGCGCTTCGGGCTGGAGGATTACATTGCCGACTGCGTCATCCTCCTGCGCCAGGAGGTGCGCTACCGGCGCATGACCCGCCTGCTGCGCATCCTCAAGCGCCGCGGTGGCGGACACGGCACCAACGAGTTCCCCTTCCTCCTCGATCACGAAGGGGTGTTCCTGTCCCCGATCACCGGTACGCGGCTCGAGGCCCGGCCCTCCTCGGAGCGGCACACCACTGGCGTCGAGGGCCTCGACGCCATGCTCGGGGGCGGCGGCCCGTACCGCGGCTCGGCGGTGATGGTCTCGGGGCAGTCGGGCACCGGCAAGACGAGCTTCGCCGCAGCCTTCGCCGCTGCCGCGTGCCGGGCCGGCGACTCCGTGCTCTACCTCAGCTTCGAGGAGGCCACCGAGGAGCTGCTGCGCAATCAGCGCAGTGTGGGCCTGGATCTGGCGTCGTGCATCGATAGCGGCCGGCTGGTGCTGGAGCCGCTGCTGGCGGTGGAACTGGGCTGGGAGGAACACCTGCTGCGGGTGATGCGCTCGGTGCAGGGGCAGGCCCCGGGCGTGGTGGTCCTCGACCCGGCCAGCGCGCTGGGCGATCCCCACGACGACCGCCAGGGCAAGGAGATGCTGCTGCGCCTGTTCTACATGCTCAAGCGCGAGGGTGTGACCGTCCTGGCTACGGAACTGCTGCCCGACTACAGTGATGGCGTCAGCAACATGGATGTCTCCTCCATTATCGACGTCTGGATCAAATTGCGCCGCGACGAGCGTGACGGCAGGTTGTGCAGGCTGCTGAATGTCGTTAAGGCGCGCGGTCTGCCGACCTCGGACCGGGTTCTGGAGTACTACCTGTCCGGAGACGGCGTGCACGTGGCCAATGGTGCCGAGACGGGGGGAGCGTCGTGAGCGAGCTGGTCCTGCGGCTCTACATCGCCGGGCGGACGCCGGCGGCGGAACGAGCCATCCGCAACCTTGAACGCATCATCCGGGAGGCCTACGGCGACGACGCCTCCTGTGACCTGGAAGTGATCGATATCCTCGAGCGCCCCCAGCTGGCCGAGGACGAGCGCATCCTGGCCACTCCGGTGGTCATCAAGAAGCTGCCGCCCCCCGTGCGCCGGGTGGTCGGCGACCTCTCCGAACGAGAAAAGGTGCTCATCGGGCTCGACCTCAAGGAGGGCTGAGCGTCCCGCCGCGTTGCGACCCGTTTGCTTGCACCCCCCGGGGGGCGTGCTTACCATTGCCCCCCTTTGGCCCGACCACCAATCCGGAAAAAACCATGCGTAGTCACTACTGCGGCGAGATCTGCGAAACCCACCTGGACACTGAAGTCACGCTCTGCGGCTGGGTGCACCGGCGGCGGGACCACGGCGGCATCATCTTCATCGATCTGCGCGATCGGGCCGGCCTGGTGCAGGTGGTGGTCGATCCCGACACCGAGGCGGCGTTCGCTGCCGCCGACCGCGCTCGCAACGAGTACGTCCTGCGCATCACCGGCCGCGTCCGGCACCGCCCGGAGGGCACCGAGAACCCGGACCTGCACTCCGGCCGGGTCGAGGTCCTGGGCCAGGCGGTGGAGGTGCTCAACACCGCCAAGACCCCGCCGTTCCAGCTCGACGAGCACGAGCAGGTGGGCGAGGACGTGCGCCTGCGCCACCGCTACGTGGATCTGCGCCGTCCCGAGATGCAGCAGCGACTGCAGCTGCGCGCCCGGGTGAGTTCGGTGATCCGTCGCCACCTGGAGGACGAGGGCTTTCTCGACATCGAGACGCCGATGCTGACGCGGGCCACCCCCGAGGGCGCGCGCGACTACTTGGTGCCCAGCCGCACCCACACCGGCCGCTTCTTCGCGCTGCCGCAGTCGCCGCAGCTGTTCAAGCAGCTGCTGATGATGGCCGGCTTCGACCGCTATTACCAGATCGTGCGCTGCTTCCGTGACGAGGACCTGCGCGCCGACCGCCAGCCGGAGTTCACCCAGCTCGACATGGAGGCCGCCTTCGTCGACGAAGAGGCCGTCATGGGGGTCACCGAGCGGATGCTCCGCCAGCTCTTCCGCCAGGTCCTCGGCGTCGAGCTGCCCGATCCCTTCCCGCGCATGCGCTACGCCGAGGCCATGGACCGCTTCGGTTCCGACAAGCCGGATCTGCGCATCCCGCTCGAACTGATCGAGGTGGCCGACCTGGTCCGCGACGTGGACTTCAAGGTCTTCTCGGCGCCGGCGCAGGATCCGCGTGGCCGCGTGGCGGCCCTGCGCGTACCCGGCGGGGGGGCGCTGACCCGCAAGCAGATCGACGACTACACCGAGTTCGTCGGCCGTTACGGCGCCAAGGGGCTGGCCTACATCAAGGTCAACGACCCGGGCCAGGGCGTGGAGGGGCTGCAGTCGCCCATCGTCAAGTTCCTCACCGAGGACGCCGTACAGGGTATCCTCGAGCGCACCGGCGCCCAGGCGGGCGATGTGGTCTTCTTCGGCGCCGACCGGGCCAGCGTCGTCAACGACGCCCTCGGCGCGCTGCGGGTGCGTATTGGCCACGACATGGAACTGGTCGAGGACGCCTGGCGCCCGCTGTGGGTGGTCGATTTCCCGATGTTCGAGTACGACGAGAAAGACGGGCGTCTCTACTCCCTGCACCACCCGTTCACCGCACCGTGTGTCCAGGACCCGGCCGAGCTGCAGCAACAGGACGCCGAGGCGCTGGTCTCGCGGGCCTACGACTGCGTGCTCAACGGCGTCGAGCTCGGCGGCGGCTCGATCCGTATCCACGACCCGCAGATGCAGCAAGCGGTCTTTGGGCTTCTGGGTATCGGCGAGGAAGAGGCCCGTTCCAAGTTCGGCTTCCTGCTCGACGCCCTGCAGTACGGCTGCCCGCCCCACGGCGGGATCGCTTTCGGCATGGACCGGCTGGTCATGCTCATGGCCGGCGCCGACTCGATCCGTGAGGTCATGGCCTTCCCCAAGACCCAGACCGCCACCTGCATGCTCACCGAGGCGCCGGCCGAGGTGGGCGAGGCGCAGCTGCGCGAGCTGGGCATCCGCCTGCGGCGGGTCAGCGGCTCCGAGTAGCCGCCCGGCGCCGCGTCAGCCGGCCCACCGCCCGTGGCTGGCGTAGCGCAGGGCGAGGCGCTTGGCCGGCCCGGCGTGGTCGGCCAGGCGCAGCCCAAAGCGGCGCAGAGAGGCCAGGCGCCGGCACGGGGCGCCGAAGAGCCCGTGGATGGCCGTCATCGCCGACTGCATCAGTTGGTTGTCCTGGCGTCGCTCGCGGGCGTAGGCGCTGAGCACCCGCGGGTCGTCCGGTGCGTAGCCCGCCTCGACCGCTGCCGACACGTGGCGGGCCAATGCCCGGGCGTCCCGCAGCCCCAGGTTGACGCCTTGGCCGGCCAGCGGGTGGATGGTGTGCGCGGCATCCCCGATCAGGACCAGGCCCGGCGCCTGGTAGCAGTGGGCGTGCTGCGCCCGGATCGGGAAGTTGGCCCGCTGCACCACCGACTCGATCCCGCCGAGTTCGGCCGGGAAGGCCGCCTCGATGCTCTGGCCCAGCTGCTCCGGCGCCAGCTCGGCGAGTTGCCGAGCCCGGTCCGGGGTGGTGTACCACACCAGCGAAGCCCGCGAGCCGAGCAGTGGCAGGAAGGCTTGCGGTCCCTCGGGCAGGAAACGCTGCCAGGTGATGTCCTGCTGTCCCGGCCGGGTGGTCACCTCGGCGACGACTGCGTGCTGGCGATAGTCGCGGACCGTCACCGGGATCCCCGCCGACTGGCGCAGCCGTGACTGCGCACCGTCGGCGGCGATGACCAGGTTGCCGTGGACCCGGCGGCCGTCATCGAGGCGCACCGTGGCGCCGAAGGGGGCCGGCTCCAGGCGGCTGGTCTCGTTCGGGCAGTACCGGTGGACCGTGCCGGCGTGCTCGAGCACCGACCAGAGCGCGTCCTGGACCAGGTCGTTCTCCACGATGTGCCCGAGGTGATCGGTGTCGGGGCCGAGCTCCCCGGCGGTGAAGGTCAGCCGGGCCGGGCTGTCATCGTCCCAGACCTGCAGCCGCCGGTAGGGGCAGGCGCGGGTGGTGCGGATTGCGTGCCAGGCCCCGAGCTCATCGAGGTAGTGCTCCGAGCCGAGGTTCAGTGCCGAGACCCGGAGGCGGTAGGGGGTGCCGGCGTCGACGGGCTTGGGGCCGGTGGTCTCGATCAGTCCCACCCGCCAGCCGCGGCCGGCGAAGTCGGCGGCCACGGCGGCGCCCACCATGCCACCGCCGACGACCACCACATCGTGGCAAAGCCGGGGCGTGTTCACCTGCGACCTCCCGCATCATGGTTCCCAGCCTGCAATGTAGCCCAGCGCGCGCACGCTGTCAGGCGGGTCCGCCGCGGCGACCGCATTCCGCGGGCTGCCCGAGCGGGTGTCAAAAAAACCGACGAATGGCCGCTCGCGTCTTCATCCGTGCCGGGCGGCGGGGGGGGCGTGCCAGGCCGCGGCTCAGCCGTCTGTCTGGAAATCTTACAAATCCAGCTCAAGGGCCGGGCATTGCGGCGCGGAGCGCCCGCCGGGCACCGCCTGCAGCGCATTGGCACGGAACCTGCTCAAGCAAGGGAACCTGCACTGGAGCAGTCACCCACACGGAGCAACCCTGCCATGTCGGCGATCCGGACCCCGCGAGAACTCGATACCCTTTGCACCTGCCTGACCAGCGAGGCGCAGTTCCAGAGCATGCAGATGATCCTGGCGCTCAACGCCTCGCCCGGGGCGCTCGCCGCCGAGCGGGCGGCGGTGGTCCGGCTGATCGATTTCGCTGAGCATGTCCAGTGTCGGCTCGACGAGGCGCGCCAGGCCACGCCGCTCGATCCCCGCGGGGCGGTCGCCGCCCTGCTGATGGAGACCCGGGAGCGGCTGCAGCGTAACCACCAAGGACTGGTGGCTGCACGCAAGGTCGTGCTGGTGGACCCCCAGCTGGCGTGGCCGGCCCGCAAGCGGTGGTTCGAGGAGATCGTGCGGGCCGAGACCGAGCACGAGGTCCTCGTTGCCGTGCTCGACGGCGTGCTCTATCTGGTGCGGGACCACGACGCCGGCGTCTCGGTGGCCACCGCCCCGGACGGCGCCGACTGGCAGCAGGCGCAGGCGGTCCTGGCACGCTTCTGAGGGTGCGCGCCCGGCACGGCGAACGCGGGGCGATGGCGGTATAGGTATACTGGGTGGGTTCGATCAAGGACCCATCGCCATGGAGCTGACCTACTACACCGACTATGCCCTGCGCGTGCTCCTCTACGCCGGCGCCCAGGGCGCGCGGCGCGTGACCATGCGCGAGATCGCCGGCGCCTACGGGATCTCTCAGGAGCATCTGCGCAAGGTGGTCCATCGGCTGTCCCGCCACGGCTACCTGCACACCACCCAGGGCCGGTCGGGCGGATTGCAGCTCGCCCGCGAGCCGGCGGAGATCCGCGTCGGCGAGGTGGTGCGCCTGATGGAGGACAGCCTGGAGCTCATCCACTGCGACCGCGGTCCCTGCCCCCTGTGTGGGCACTGCTCGCTCAAACGGGTCCTCAACGGCGCCCGGGACCAATTCATCGAGTACCTGGACGGTTTCACCCTCGAACAGTTGCTTGCCGACCCCGGCACGGCGCAACAGCTGCGGCGCCTGCCCCTCAACGAGACCCCGGCCACCTTCGCCGGGGGCTGATCCACCGCCCGCGGCCGCTCGCCATCGCTGCCGGCCACCGCCGGGCCCCGGTCCCTTGACCGAGGGCAGCCGACTGGGCACTATTCGGTGTACCAAAAATACATCGTTAAGTGAGGGGGTGCCCATGTTCTGCGATCAGTGCGAGCAAGTCCGCCGTCAGGAGGCGTGCAATGTCTCCCCCGGCGTCTGTGGCAAGGATGAGGACTGCCACTCGGCGCAGCAGCTGCTGCTCTACGGCCTCAAGGGGATGGCCGCATACGCCCACCACGCCCGCCGGCTCGGCCGTCACGACCCGGAGGTGGCAGCCTTCATGGAGGAGGCGCTGTTCGCCACCATGACCAACGTCAACTTCGATCTCGAATCGCTGCTCGAGCTCTGCCTGCGCTGCGGGCAGATGAACCTGCGGGTCATGGAGATGCTCGACGCCGCCCATGTCGAGACCTTCGGTCAGCCGCAGCCGGCCACCGTACCCGAGGGTACCCGGGCGGGTCCGGGGATCCTGGTCAGCGGCCACGACCTGCTCGACCTCTACCATCTGCTCCAGCAGGTGGAGGGGACCGACATCCAGGTTTACACCCACGGCGAGATGCTGCCGGCGCACATGTACCCGACGCTCCACCAGCACCCCAACCTGGCCGGTCACTACGGCGGGGCCTGGCAGGAGCAGAAGCGCGAGTTCAAGGCGTTCCCCGGGGCCATCCTGGTTACCACCAACTGTGTCATGCCGCCCGCCGAGCGGTATGCGGAGCGACTGTTCACCACGCGCAGCACGGCGGTCAGCGGCGGCCAGCGCATCACCGACGGCGACTTCACCCCGGTGATCGAGGCGGCGCGTCGCTGCGCGCCCTGTGACGAGGCGATCACGGGCGAATCCACCGTCGGTTTCCACCACACCGTCCTGCTGGAGAACGCCGGCACGCTGCTCGAGGCCTACCAGAACGGTCAGATCAGCCAGTTCTACCTGATCGGCGGCTGCGATGGCGCCCACCGCAGCCGGAATTACTTCAACGACTATGCGGCGGCCACCCCGGCGGACAGCTTCGTGCTGACCCTCGGCTGCGGCAAATTCCGCATCCGCGACCAGTCGTTCGGTACCCACCTGGGCTTCCCGCGGCTGCTCGACATGGGCCAGTGCAACGACGCCTACGGCGCCATCCAGGTGGCTCTGGGCCTGGCCCGGGCGCTCGATTGCAACGTCAACGACCTGCCGCTGACCCTGGTTATCAGCTGGTTCGAGCAAAAGGCGGTGGCGGTGCTGCTGACACTGCTCAGCCTCGACGTGCGGGGGATCACCCTCGGGCCCAACCCGCCGGCCTTCCTCAGCGACAACCTGTTCCGGGCCCTGGCCGAGCGCTACGACCTGCGACTTACCGGCGACACCCCGCAGCTGGACGCGCAGCAGGCGGCCGCCACGGCCTGAGCTGGCGTCACCACCACCATGCAACCAGCCCATCGGCGGCGGAGCCCTGTGGCTCCGCCGTCGCTCCATGCCGGAATCAGCCCGATGCCTTTGAGCGGCTCGCCTGGGCCGTTCGATCCGGCCGCCTAGTTGGGCCGACGCTGGGGCCTGCCATGTGCGGCAGAAAGGCGCACTGCCCTCTTCCGGCCCGGTGATTGCGCTGCATCAATAGCAATGCGAAGCGTTCTCATTTAGATTACGCCCGTATCCTGCAGGCATCCGAGAGAGGGCATCGATATGACCACCTGGAAACCGGGCCGTTCCCTGATCCTATTGGGGATCTTCGGCTTGGCTGTCAGCTCTGGATGGGCGATGGCCGGCTCTGAGCAGGCGCCGGCAAGCGGCGGCGTCGATCCGGCCCACGCCAAGGTTCTGCCCGAGGTGACCGTCACCACGGGCACCCGCAGCGAGCGGGCGCGGGAGCGGAGTCCGAGCAGTGTGGAAGTCATCGACCGTGAGCAGATCGAGCGCAGCGGCGGCGCGGATCTCGGTGAGGTCCTGCGCCGCGAGTCGAGCCTGTTCGTCAGCCCCGACGGCACCCAGGCAAGCATCCGCGGGGCGCGGCGCGAGGACAACGTGATCCTCATCGATGGCCGCCGGGTCCTCGGCGAGCCCAGCCGGCGCTACGAGCTCAACCGCATCCCCACGGGGAGCATCGAGCGCATCGAGATCGTCAAGGGGCCGGGCAGCGTGCTCTACGGCGCCGACGCCCTCGGGGGCGTGATCAATGTCATCACCCGCAAGCCGGAACCCGGTCTCCATGGGGACATCGACGTGCAGGCCGGTGCCCGCACGGAGGATGCCGAGGCGGATCGTTACAAGGCCGCCCTCGGTCTGCACGGCGGCGGTCTCGACACCCGCTTCCGGGTCGACGCCCAGGCTACATCCCGGGCGGCATACAGCGAGACCGCCACGGTGCTGCCAGAGGGGCGACGGGGCATTAAGCCCGACAAGTTTGCGGATTACGACGTCCAAGAACGCTATACCATCGACGAAGACCGCCGGGACGAAGCCGACGTCTACACCCTAGCCGGTACGCTGGAGCACTTCTTCACCGATGACCTGCAGGTTACCCTGCAGGCCGATTACCTGCACGAAGAGCGGGAGCGCGACTACATCAACATCGGACCGACGCAGGTTGATGATGGGAATGACGGCGCGGTGGCGAACATCCCCGCCCGCTGGCTCGATGACAACCAGCGCCTGGGGCTCGCCGCGGCGGCGGACTGGCAGGCCACCGGGACGCTCAACCTCTTCTTCCGCAGCTACCGTAGCGTCTACGAGAAGGAGCGGATCGTCACCAGCGAGCCGTGGACCACGCTGGGCTATTCCGCGGGGGAGCGGCCCAAGGAGCGCGACCGGGACGTGACACTCACGGACTGGCGCCAGGAACTGATCGCCAGCTGGACCCCGGGGCGGGCGCACAGCGTGCAACTCGGTGCCGAGCACCGCGACCACGAGTACGAGGACCACCAGTTGGTCAGCGGCAGCGAAACCCGCTGGGATGCCGCCGCCTTCGCGCAGCACGAGTGGGCGGTTACCGACCGGCTGGATCTGGTCTACGGCGCCCGTTACGACGACAGCAGCCTGGATGACGCCGACAATACGGCGGTCGAAGGCGGCATTGTCTATGCCTTCGCGCCGGCGGCGCGGCTGCGGCTCAATTACGCCCAAGGGTACAGTGTGCCTGCAGCGCGTGATCTTTACGCCGACACGGCGCAGCCCTCTGGGAGGCGTCAGCTCGGTGCCGCCGTTGAGACGTCGGAGAAAGCCCCCCACAACCTCGATCCAGAGCGCAGCGAGAGTGTTGAGATCGGTCTCAGCGGCAGTCTCGGGGCCTTGGGCCCGGTGCGCGAGAGCCGCTACGACCTGGCGGTCTTCCACACTATCATCGAGGATCGCATCACCCGTGAACGGCGGGGCGAGCCCTATGTCAGTTTCTACAACCTTGACGACGAGGCACGGATTGGCGGCAGCGAGGGCAGCCTCGAGCTGGCCCTGCCAGCCGGGCTGCGGGTGGATCTGGGGGTGACCTGGCTCGACGCCATCGAGCGTGGCGAGCGACACGAGCTGCCCTACGCCCCGGAGTGGAGCGCCCGGGCGGCCCTGGCCGGCGAGCACGGGGAGCGCTTCGGCTGGCGGGCGCGGGTGCAGTACACCGGCTCCCATGTTGATGAGATCGACCCGGATGACCAGCAGGCGCAGGAGGCCTTCACCCAAGTGGATCTGCAGGGCCATTACCGGCCGCCTGCCTGGGAGCAGGTCCGCCTCTACGCCGGCATCGACAACGTCTTCGATACCAGCAACGATACCTCGCTCTACGCCGATCCGGGTCGCTACGCCCGGCTCGGCCTGCGGGCTAGCTTCTGAGGAGGGCTGCGATACCATGCGCAACCGACTGTCCCGGCGCACGCTTGCAGCGGCCACCGCCGTGGGTCTGATGATGGCCATCGGTGGATCGGCAGCCGACGACCGCAAGGCCATCGAACTGAGCGAGGAGGACCGGACGCACTGCCTGGAGCGCATGCGCCTGTACCTGGAGGTGAGCAACGAGATCCTGCGCGCCACGCTCGAGCCGGATATGGGGGCCGTGCGCAGCCACGCCCTGACCGCGGTGCCACATCGTTACCGGGAGGATGACTTGGCGGATGCCGAGGTACCGGCGCGGGGCGCCGGGGCGGACGGTGAAGGCCGTGGCGAGGCGGGCCAGGGCGGGG
>NZ_NHSN01000029.1 GCF_016653405.1 Halorhodospira halophila | reverse complement strand
ATTAACCGCAAGACGGTGGTGGTCCACACCGAGGATCACCGTCAGTGGAAAGTCTCCCCCGGGCTCATCAAGATGCTCCGGGATGTCCAGTGATCCCCGTCAACGACGTCACGGAATGACCGCTTACTTAGCGCTGGGGGAGACTGATGTCGATTAAGTACGAGCTGATCATCTACTGGAGCGATGGGGACCAGTCCTTCGTCGTGGAGGTTCCGGAGTTGGCGGGCTGCATGGCGGACGGGGAAACCTACGAACAGGCCGTGGCGAACGTTCAGCTGGTCATCGAGGAGTGGATCGAGACGGCGCGGGAGCTTGGCCGGCCAGTCCCCGAGCCGCGAGGGCGTTTGATGTATGCATGACAAGGGCCCATCGCGAATCGCGTGGGTGACCACCAGGGAGAGGGAAGTTGGTGGGCCGTGCAGGATTCGAACCTGCGACCAGCGGATTAAAAGTCCGATGCTCTACCAGCTGAGCTAACGGCCCACCGGAGCGCGCATTCTAACCAAGCTGCCGCCTGCAGGGAAGCGCCCGGCGGCTATTCGTCCTCGGGCAGCAGACGGCGGATCTCCGCGACCCGCTGTTGCGCCAGGTTGGCGGCGGTGCTGTCCGGGTGCTCCTCCTGGACAGCCTCGAGCTTGTCGCGGGCGTCCTCCAGTCGATCCTCCTCGAAGGCGATGTAGCCGAGCTTCAGGCGGGCGTCCGGCACCTTGTCGCTGTCGCCGTACTCGTCGATCACCCGTTCGAAGTGTTCGCCGGCGGCCTCGAAGTCGCGCTCGGCGTAGTACGTCTCGGCGATCCAGTAGACGGCGTTGGCGGCGTAGTCGCTTTCCGGGTCGGCTTCAAGGACGCCACGGAAGCCCTCGCGGGCGTCCTCGTAGAGGCCGTCGCCGAGCTGGCGGAAGGCCGCCTGGTAGAGTTCCCCGGCGTCGGCGTCCTCTTCGCTGGCCTCGCTGTCCGGGCCGTCGAGGTCGGGGATGGGGACCTGCTCCTGCTCCTGGGCCAGCCCGCGCTCCTGAAGCTCGCGCAGCCGGTCGTCCAGGTCGGCGTAGTGTTCGCGCTGGCGTTCCTGGAGTCGGCGGACCTGGCGGTCGAGGCTCTCGATATCGCCCCGCAGCTCGCGGTTTTCCTGCTTGATGCGCTCGACGTCGCGGACCAGTTCGGCCAGTCCGCGTCCGTCGAGCAGGTCCTCGAGGCGGTCGAGGCGCTGCTCGACGTCCTCGGCCACGGCAGGCGCGGCGAAGGCCAGAAGTACGGTGATGGTGGCGATCTTTCGCATAGCCGGTGTACCGCGTTAGCGCTCGTAGAGCAGCTCCGCGCGGCGGTTTTCCGCCCACGCGTCTTCGTTGGATTCGTCGATCAGCGGGTCTTCCTCGCCGTAGCTGACCACCTCGAGCTGGTCCGAGCGGGCCCCGTTGGCGCGCAGGAGCCGTTCGACCGCCTCGGCGCGCCGCTCGCCCAGGGCCAGATTGTACTCCCGCGAGCCGCGCTCGTCGGTATGGCCCTCGATGGTCATCCGCTCGTCGGGGTGTTCGCGCAGGAACTCGGCATGGGCCTCGAGGACCGGTATGTCCTCGTCGCGGATGTCGCTGGAGTCGAAGGCGAAGTGCACGCGCCGGGTCGCCAGCGGGCTGTCGGGCTCATCCAGGACGGCGGCGTCCAGCGGGTCGTCGGGGTCCAGCCCCTCGGCGCGTGCCCGCTCCAGGCGTTCTTCGTCGGCATCGCTCGGGTCTTCCAGGGCCTCGGCCTCGGTCGGATCGAAGTCTTCCGTTTCCAGTTCGGTCTCTTCGCCGGGTGCGGTCTCCGGGTCCTCGATCCAGTGGGCGCAGCCGGCCAGCAGGGCCAGGCTGGCTGCCAGCCCCAGGGTGCGCAGGGGGCGGAGCGCGACGTTTCGGTGGCTTCTGGCGGTCATGGTGTCTCGTCCTCGCAGGTGGTTTACCAGGCCGGTTCGCGTACGCGGGTATCCGGTCGTTCGGTGGACTCCAGTGGGGCCACCGCGCCGCCGATGACCGAGGCTGTGGCCAGTCGCTGCCCCTCGGTGCCGCCAGCGGTGTAGATGACCAGGTCACCGTTGGGGGCGAAGCTCGGCGATTCGTCGGCCGGCCCGTCGCTGATGATCTGCACCGCCTCGGTCTCCAGATCCTGCAGGGCGATATAGTACTGCCCGTCGTGGCGGTGAACCATGGCCATCCGCTCACCGTCGGGTGAGATGCTCGGCCGGGCGTTGTACGCCCCCTCATAGGTAACCCGTTCCGTCTCGCCGCCATCCGGCGTGGTGCGGTAGATCTGTGGCCGTCCGCCCCGGTCGGAGGTGAAGTAGATCCACTCGCCGTCGGGGCTCCAGGTGGCCTCGGTGTCGATGGCCCAGTGGTCGGTGACGGGGCGGACCTCACCGCTGGCTAGGTCGATCAGGTAGATGTTGGCGGCGCCGTCGCGCGACAGGGTGACCGCCAGCCGGTCGCCGTCCGGTGACCAGGCCGGGGCGCTGTTGATCCCGCGGAAGCTGGCTACCTGCTCGCGCTCTCCGGTGCGGATCTCCTGGACGAAAACCTCCGAGCGGCGGCCTTCAAAGGAGACGTAAGCCAGGCGGTCCCGCGACGGTGACCAGGCGGGCGAGAGCAGTGGCTCATCGGAGGTCAGGATGGTCTGTGGCCGGTGTCCGTCGGAATCGGCTACCACCAGTCGATGTTGCCGGCCCTCGCCGTCCTCGCGCTGCTCGACTGCGACGTAGGCGATCCGCTTGGTGAAGGTGCCTGGGCGGTCGGTGATCGCCTCGTAGATGCGGTCGGAGATGGTGTGGGCCAGGGTGCGCAGGTGGCGCTCTTCGGCGCGGTAGCGCCGGCCGTCGGTCCGCTGTCCCTGGAAGGCGTCAAGGAGTTCGAAGCGCACCTCGTAACGGCCGTCGGTGGCATTATCGATGCCGCCGACCACCAGATGGTCCACGCCCTGGGCGCGCCAGGTGGAGAAGCGCACGTCCTCCATGCGCCCCGGGGTGGCCACCAGGTCGTCCTCCGGCAGGACGTCGAAGCGGCCGGTGCGGGCGAGGTTGGCGGTGATGATCGGGGCGATCCCGGTCTCCGGGTCGGCGCCATCGGCGCGCTGGAACGGCACGACGGCGATGGGGGTGGCGCCCTCGATGCCGCCGATGATGTCGATCACCACGTCATCGGCGCTGGCCTGCCCGGGCAGCATCAGCAGGGCTGCCAGGTACACGGTGCTCCATACTCGGTTCAGTCGCGTCACGGCTTAACTCCGGTCCGGTGCGAATCGGAAGGTTATGGTCTGCATGCGCTCCTGCAGCGCGGCCTCGTCGGGGAAAGGCACCGGCGAGGCGGCCTGGACGGCGCGCTCGACGGAACGGTCGAAGCCGGAGTCACCGCTGCCGCTGACGACCTCGACCCGGCGCACGTCGCCGCTTCGCGAGAACGACACCCGGATGACCGCCTCGAGCCCCTCGGGCGTGCCGGTGGGGCGTCGCCAGTTGCGCTCGACAGCCTCGGCGATCGCCGCGGTGTAGCGCTGCTGCTGCCCCTGCAGTCGGCGTTGCTCCTCGGCCTCCTGGCGGGCCGCTTCCTGGCGCTGGCGTTCGGCTTCGAGTTCCTGCTGGCGCTGCGCCTCGCGCTCTTCCGCCATGCGCTGGCGGATCTCCTCGCGAAGCCGCTCCTGCTCTTCCGCCCGCTGCTCGGCTGGATCCGGCTCGGGCTCCGGTTCCGGCTCCGGTTCGGGCTCGGGCTCCGGCTCTGGCTCTGGCTCCGGCTCCGGCTCCGGCTCCGGTTCTGGCTTCGGCTCGGGTTCCGGCTCCGGCTCGGGCTCCGGCTCCGGTTCTGGCTCCGGTTCCTGACGCCGCTCCATCTCCGCCTCCACGGCGGCGCTGTCCACCGCGGTGGCCTCGATGACCGGGCCGTCGAACGAGGGGGCTTCGGGGGTGCGGGTGCAGGTTGCGAAGTTCGCACCCACCACCGTGAATACCGCCACATGCCCCAGGGTGGAGTAGATCACAAAACGCGACGGGCTGCTCGCCAGCCGGCGCGGCAGTCTGGGGGTTGGCACTCTCAGCCAGCGCATGGGCAGGGCCTCATCCCGCGTCGGGGGCCGGGCCGTTGTCCGGTGGCTGACTCATCAGTCCCACACTCGGCACCCCGGCTGCCTGGAGTTCGGCCATCAGGGCCACGACCTCGCCGTAGGCCACTTGCTGGTCGCCGCGCAGTAGCACGCGTCGCTCCGGATCGTCGCTCATGATCCCGCCGACCTGCTCCAGGAGCTCTCCCCGGGAGAGGGGCTCCTCAGGGTCGTCGGCAAGGTTGAGGTAGACCCGGCCTTCGGCGTCGACACTGACGATCAGTGGCTCCGCTTCGTCCTCGTCCAGCGGCGAGCTGCTCACCTGCGGCAGATCCAGGTCGACGCCGTGGTAGAGCAGCGGTGCGGTGACCATGAAGATCACCAGCAGCACCAGCATGACGTCGATGTACGGGACGACGTTGATCTCCGACATTGGCCGCCGACGGCTGCGGCGTGTCCCGGTCGGTGTCACCCGTGCCAAGGCGTGCCCTCCTACCTGGCCGGCGCCGCGCCGGCCGCATGCGTATGCCGCTCGAGGATGCTGGTGAACTCCTCGACGAAGGTCTCGTAGCGGTTGGCGAGCCGCTCGGCGCGGTTGGCGTAATGGTTATAGGCGATGACCGCCGGAATGGCCGCGAACAGCCCCAGGGCGGTGGCGATCAGGGCCTCGGCGATGCCCGGCGCCACGGTGGCCAGGGTCGCCTGCTGTTGCCCGGCCAGGGCGCGGAACGAGTTCATGATGCCCCACACGGTCCCGAACAGCCCCACGTACGGGCTGACCGAGCCCACCGTGGCCAGGAACTGCAGGTGGCGCTCGGCGTTGTCCAGTTCGCGGCTGACCGATACGCGCATGGCGCGATGGGCGGCCTCGACCACTGCCGCCGGCGGGGCTCCGCTCTGCTTGCGCATGCGCGAGAACTCCTGAAAGCCGGCGCGGAAGATACGCTCCATGCCGGCGTGCTCGCCGGGGCCCTCGTCGCTGAGCCGGCGGTAGATCTCGGCCAGGTTGCCGCCGGCCCAGAACTCCTCTTCGAAGCGGATGGCGGTCTGCTCGGCGCGCTTGAGGATCAGGCGCTTGTAGAGGATCAGCGCCCACGAGGTGATCGAGGCGAGGATCAGCGACAGCATCACGGCCTGCACCAGCAGGCTGGCGTCGAGGATGAGACGGATGACAGAGACGTCGGCGGTCATGGTTGTCGTTCGCGCTGGCAGGGCCGGAGGATCGAATTTAACGACAGCTAGTTACAGAAACAAGTTCCACTGGAATGACAAGTGCCGGGGCGTCGTCGCCCGGTCCGCGCTCCCGGCGAGTTACCCGAACAGGTCGCCGGAGCGGGTTGGTTGCCCGGGCACACCGAGCAGGGTGTAAGCGTGCTCGGTAGCCACCCGGCCGCGCGGGGTGCGCATCAGGTAGCCCTCCTGGATCAGGTACGGCTCGACCACGTCCTCCAGGGTGCCGCGCTCCTCGCCGATGGCGGTGGCGAGGTTGTCCAGCCCGACCGGGCCCCCGCCGAACTTGTGGACCACCGCCTCGAGCAGGCGCCGGTCTTGTTCGTCGAGGCCGTTGCGATCGACGTCGAGCAGCTCCATGGCGTCCGCGGCGACCTGCTGCGTAATCCGCCCGTCGGCCCGCACCTCGGCGAAGTCGCGCACCCGGCGCAGCAGGCGGTTGGCCACCCGGGGCGTGCCGCGGGCTCGGCGGGCGATCTCAGCGGCGCCGTGCGCCTCGGCGCTGACCCCCAGTCGGCCGGCCGAGCGCTCGACGATGCGCGTCAGCTCGTCCACCGGGTAATAGGCGAGGCGCTGCACGATGCCGAAGCGGTCGCGCAGCGGCGAGGTCAGCAGGCCGGCCCGTGTGGTGGCCCCGACCAGGGTGAATGGCGGCAGGTCGAGCTTGATCGAGCGCGCTGCCGGCCCCTCGCCGATGACGATGTCGATCCGGAAATCCTCCATGGCCGGGTAGAGCACCTCCTCGACCACCGAGGAGAGCCGGTGGATCTCGTCGATGAACAGGACGTCGCCGGGCTCGAGGTTGGTCAGGATGGCCGCCAGGTCACCGGGGCGGTCGAGGACCGGTCCGGAACTCTGGCGGAGGTTGGCGCCCATCTCGGTGGCGATGATGTTGGCCAGCGTGGTCTTGCCCAGCCCCGGCGGGCCGAAGAGCAGGGTGTGGTCCAGCGGTTCGTTGCGCCCCCGGGCGGCGTGAATGAAGATCTCCAGCTGTTCGCGCACCCCGGCCTGGCCGACGTACTCGTCCAGGCTCACCGGGCGCAGGGCGCGCTCCAGCGCCGCCTCTTCGCCGTTGCCGGCAGCGTCGATGATGCGCTCGGGCGGTCCGTGTTCGTCGCTCATGATCACCCCCCTCGCGGCACGGCGCGCTGAAGCGCACGCCGGATGATCGCTTCACAGCCAAGGCCCGGCTCGGCCGCGCCGCGGGCCATGCGCGAGGCTTCGGGCGGTTTGTAGCCCAGAGCGACGAGGCCCTCAACGGCCTCGCCCACCGGGTCATCCCCGCCTGCGGGCTGGTCGGCCTGCTGCGTGGCGGTGCCGGCGCCGCCGGAGGCGATGCCTTCGAGTCGGTCGCGCAGTTCGACGATGAGTCGCTCGGCGGTCTTGCGGCCGATTCCCGGTACCTGAGTCAGCCGTTTGGGGTCGTCGTCGCGGACGCAGCGGACCAGCTCCTCGCCGTCGACACCGGAGAGCAGGGCCAGGCCCAGCTTGGGCCCCACCCCGGAGACCCGGATCAGCCGCCGGAACAGGTCGCGCTCGGTGCGCGCGCGGAAGCCAAACAGGGTCTGCCCGTCCTCGCGGACGCTGAGGTGGGTATGCAGAATGACCTCCTGGCCGGTCTCGGGGAGGGCCTCGATGGTGGACAGCGGTGCCTCGACCTCGTAGCCGAGCCCGTTGACCTCGACCACCAGGGTGGGGGGGCGCTTCTCGAGCAGGGTACCGCGCAGTCGGGCGATCATCGCGGGGCTCCGGAGGCGGCCTGCGCCAGCGGCGCGCTGCGGTGATGGGCGTGGCAGAGGGCGGCGGCCAGAGCGTCGGCGGCGTCCTCGGCCGGGTTGGTGCGCAGACGCAGCAGCGCCCGGACCATGTAGCCCACCTGGCCCTTGTCGGCGCGGCCGCTGCCTGCGACGGCCTGCTTGATCCGCGCCGGCGCGTACTCGGCCACCGGCAGTCCGGCGTGGACGCAGGCGGTCAGCGCGGCGCCGCGGGCGTGCCCGAGCTTGAGCGCGGTGTCGGCGTTGCGGTGGACGAAGACCTGCTCGAGGGCGACCTCGTCGGGGTGGTGCTCGGCGATCAGCCCGGCCAGGCCGTCGAAGATGCGGCCCAGTCGCTCGGCCAGTCCAGACTGCCGGGGCAGGCGCAGCGTCCCCTCAGCCACCAGGCGACAGGGCCGGCCGTCGTCGACGATCCCGTAGCCGGTGACCCGCGAGCCGGGGTCGATGCCGAGGATGCGGGTCATCGCCTAGCCTTCTTCGTAGGCCTCCGCCGGCAGGTCGGCGTTGGTGTAGACGTGCTGCACGTCGTCCAGATCCTCCAGGCGCTCGATCAGCTTGGCGGTGCTGCGGGCGTTCTCGCCCTCGACCTGTACGGTCAGGTCCGGGCGCTGGGTCACGTCCGCCTGGGCCGGCTCCAGCCCGGCGAGGATCAGCGCATCGCGCACGCCCCGGTAGGCCTCCGGGGTCGTGAGCACCTCCAGCGAGCCGTCGTCGTTCTCTACCAGGTCATCGGCGCCGGCCTCCAGGGCGACTTCGAGCACTTGGTCGCCGTCCGTGCCCGGGGCGAAGATCAGCACACCGCGCTCCTGAAAGAGATAGGCGACCGAGTTGTCGGTGCCCATCTTGCCGCCGTGCTTGCTGAAGGCGTGGCGAACCTCGGAGACGGTGCGGTTGCGGTTGTCGGTCATGCAGTCGACCATGATCGCCGAGCCGCCGGGGCCGTAGCCCTCGTAGCGGATCTCCTCGTAGGCCTCCGCCTCCTCCAGGCCGGCGCCCTTCTTGATGGCGGCGTCGGCGCGGTCCTTGGGCAGGTTCACCGCGAAGGCGCGGTCCAGGGCCAGCCGCAGCCGCGCGTTCATCTCCGGGTCGGGCCCGCCAAGGCGCGCCGCGACGGTGATCTCGCGGATGTGCTTGGTGAAGATCTTGGACCGTTTGGCGTCCTGCGCCCACTTGTGGCGCTTGATGTTGGCCCACTTGCTGTGTCCAGCCATGGATCCTCTACAGGCTTGCTCGTCGGGGGGTCGCTCGAGCGCGTCAGGATACCACGCCCGCCGGGTTGGCTCCGAGGAGCCGCTTACGCCGCGGCCGGCTCGATCACGGCCCGGGCGTCCTCGCGCAAGTCGCGGCGCAGTAGCTTACCCACGGCGGATTTGGGTAGGGCGTCGCGGAAGATCACCCGCCGGGGTACCTTGTAGTTGGTCAGCTGCTGCCGGGCGAAATCGATCAGCTCCGGCTCGGTGAGTTCCTCGTCGCCGGGCGTGACCACGAATGCGACCACCGTTTCGCCCGCCTCGCCCCGCGGCGCGCCGACTACGGCGACCTCGGCCACGGCCGGGTGCTCGGCGAGGGCCTCCTCGACCTCATTGGGGTACACGTTGAAGCCGGAGACGTCGATCATGTCCTTCTTGCGGTCGACGATGTGGATGTAGCCGTCGCTGTCCATGTAGCCGATGTCACCGGTGTGGAACCATCCTCCGCGCAGTGCCAGGCGGTTCTCCTCGGGGCGTTGCCAGTAGCCTTCGAACACCTGCGGGCCGCGGCCGACGATCTCGCCGGTCTGGCCCTGGGGGACGGGCTGGTCGTTGTCGTCGACGATGCGCACATCCGTGCCGGGCAGTGGAACCCCGACACTGCCCAGGCGGTTCTCGCCGTGGGGCGGGTTCACCGCCAGGACCGGGCTGGTCTCGGTCAGTCCGTAGCCTTCGAGTGGGGTGTGGCCAAGGAGCGACCGCCACTGTTCGGCGGTGCTGCGGTGCAGGGCGGTGCCGCCGGCGATGGCGAAATCCAGGTGCCTTGGCGGGTTGTTGCGGAACCACTCCGCCTGCAGCAGGCCGTGGAAGAGCAGGTTGACCGCCGAGAACTTGCTGACCGGGAACTGTTCGAAGGCCTTGCGCAGCTTGTCCACCGGTCGCGGCGAGGGGCAGAGGATGTTTCGGCAGCCGTAGTGGTGGAAGGTCAGCAGATTAAAGGTGAAGGCAAAGATGTGGTAGAGCGGCAGCGCGGTCAGGACCACGTCCTGCCCCGGGCGGATGGCGTCGCCGGCCATGGCGCTGATCTGGCCGAGGTTGGCGAGGATGTTGCGGTTGCGCAGCTCTGCGCCCTTGGGTAGCCCGGTGGTGCCGCCGGTGTACTGCAGCAGGGCGAGGTCGTCGGCGCCGCGCTCGGGCCAGGGCTGCGGGCCCAGGTGTTCGCCGCGGCTCAGGACCGCCCCGAGCCGGCGGGCGTTCGGCGGTGCTGCCGGGATCTCGCGCTTGGCCCGCAGCACGCCGTGGACCAGTCCGCGTTTGAGCCAGGGGAAGAGGTCGGCGATGCCGGTCAGCACCACTTCCTCGACCGCGGTTCCGGTCAGGGCGCCGGAGAGCTTGTCGGCGAAGAGATCGACGATGACCAGCACGCGTGCGCCGCTGTCGCTCAGCTGGTGCTGCATCTCCCGCGGGGTGAAGAGCGGGTTGATGTTCACCAGCACCGCGCCGGCGCGCAGAGTGCCGAAGACGGCGATCGGGTAGGGGAGGGAGTTGGGCATCTGGAGCGCCACCCGGTCGCCGGGGCGGATCCCGGCTTCGGCGATCAGCCAGGCGGCGAAGCAGTCGGCCAGGCGGTCGACGGTGGCGAAATCCAGGCTGGCATGCAGGCCGTTCTCCAGGCAGGCGGTGTAGGCAGGCAGCCGCGGGGTTTGCTCGGCCCGCCGCCGGGCGATGTCCGCCACCGTGGTCAGTTCCTGCAGCGTCGGGTCGGTGCCGTGACGGGTGCCGTAGCAGCGCTCCCAGGGGCGGGCATCGTAGAATGCGGCGGCGCCTTGATCGCTCATGGTTCTCCTCCGTCGACCGTAGGTTTTTTTTGTCGTTGTGAGGTTAAACGATCTGATCTGTCCGGAGCACCATCACTGTGTCTGCACCCCTGCGAATCCGAACCCTGCCGTACATCGCTGATGGACCCGCGGCCATGCGCGCGCTTGGCGGCGAGGCGTGGTCGGCGTGGCTCGATTCGGGCCACGGTGGCTGCGCCGGAGCGCGCTACGACATCCTCGTCGCCCGGCCGACGGTTACCCTGGTCGCCGCCGGCGGGCAGACCACCATCCGCCGCGGCGGGCGAGTAGAGCGCCGCGGCGGCGATCCGCTGGCGCACCTGGCCGCCGAGCTCGATGCCCTCGGGCCGCTGCCGGTCGATGGCCGCTGGCCGTTCACTGGCGGCGCAGTGGGGTATTTCGGCTACGATCTGGGGCGGCGGCTGATGGGGGTGGGGGGACCGGACCCCGGCATGCCCGAGATGGCGGTGGGCATCTACGAGCAGGCGGTGATCACCGACCATCATCACGGCTGCAGCATGGCGGTGGGGCGGCGCCTCGATGAGGACTGGTTGGCCGATATGGCGCGGCGCCGGGAGGCGGGTGGCAGCGTGCAGCCGTGGTCCACGGCCGGAGCGCTCCGGCGCGAACCGGAGGCCGACGGGTACGCCGCCGCCTTCCGGCGGGTGCAGGCGTATTTGCACGCCGGCGACTGTTATCAGGTAAATCTGGCCCGCCGCTTCTCGGTGCCCTACCGGGGCGATCCGCGGGCCGCCTACCTCGCCCTGCGCGCCGCTTCGTCGGCACCGTTCGCGGCGTGGCTGCGCTTCCCCGGGGGCGATGTGCTCAGCCTGTCGCCGGAGCGTTTCCTGCATCTCGATGGCGATGGGGGAGTGACCACGGAGCCGATCAAGGGCACCCGGCCGCGGGCGGCCGATCCGGCTGAGGATGCGGCGGCCCGGCGTGATCTGTTGGGCAGTGCCAAGGACCGGGCCGAGAACGTGATGATCGTGGACCTGCTGCGCAACGACCTGGGCAAGGGGTGCGCGGTGGGCAGCGTGCGGGTGCCCTCGCTGTGCCGGGCGGAACGCTTTGCCAGCGTGCACCATCTGGTCAGCACCGTGACCGGACGCCTGGCGCCGGGGCGGTGTGCCACCGATCTACTGCGTGACTGCCTGCCCGGCGGTTCCATCACCGGTGCGCCGAAGCGCCGGGCCATGGAGATCATCGCCGAGCTCGAGCCGGGGCCGCGCGGTGTTTACTGTGGGGCCATCGGCTACCTGGGGCTGGACGGGCGCATGGACACCAGCATCGCCATTCGGACCGCCACCTGTCGCGGCGGGACCATGACCTACTGGGCCGGCGGGGGCGTGGTAGCGGACTCCACCGCCGAGGCCGAGCTGCAGGAGACGGAGGACAAGGCCGCCGGCTTCCTGTCACTGGCCGAAGGCGGAGGGCCCGCGGCGGCGGTCAGTCGTCGCCGCTGAGCAGCTGCGCGAAGGCTGCCAGGGCCTCGTACTCCTCGCGGCAGGCGGTGCTCACGCGTTCGAGTTTGCGCTGCGGGATGGGCGGGGCGTCGGCGCACTGCTCCGGATCGAAGCCCCGTTGCAGCCACTCGTTGGCGAACCGGATGGTGGCCACCAGGTCCGCGTGGGGGCCCTCGTAGCGGTCGCGGTGGGCGTTCTCGGTGGCGACGGCGATCGGCTCGGGGATCGACCACTCGCGCAACAGCAGTGCGCCGGCCTCGCCGTAGTCGCAGCCGAGCGCCTGGTAGGTCAGTCCGGCCAGCGAGCGCTCCGGGTCCGCCTCATGTTCGGCGAGGATCTCATCCATGGTCTGCGGGAAGATGTGGACCAGCAGGAGCAGGCCGATGCTGTGCAGGACGCCGCCCAGATAGGCGGCGTCGCGGCTCTCGCGCGGCGCGGCATCGGGGGCGAGGCGGGCGGCACAGAAGGCGGTGCCCAGGGCCTCGTGCCAATAGCGCTGCAGCTGGAAGTGTGGGCACTGGGCGGTCCGGAAGAGTTCGTTGAGCAGCAGCGAGGTGGCGAGCACGCGTACCCGGTTGAGCCCGATGCGCATGATCGCCTGCTCGAGCGAGTAGACGGTCTCGCGCCGGGAGAAGAAGGCGTAATTGGCGATGGCCACGATGCGCGCCGCCAGGCCCGGCTCGCGGGCCAGGGTTTCGGCGACATCACTGATGTTGACCTCGTTGTGGCTGGTGGCCACAAGGATGTCGTGAGCGACGTAGGGCAGGGCGGGCAGGGTCTCGGAATCACCCAGCCGCTCCAGTGTGGCCACCCGGTCGGCGTTGCCCATGAGAAACCTCGGTTGCGGTTCGGTGGGGCCAGCCTGGGGGGTCGGGCCAGCGCCGCGTGAAAGTTCTCCCCCATGTTAGCAACTCGCTTGACACTCTACGCACCGCAGCATAGGGTTCGGTTGCCCGCGCCGGAGGCCCTGAATGTCAGATACCCGGATCATCAAGAAGTACCCCAACCGCCGCCTCTACGATACGGCGATCTCGAGCTATATCACCCTGGCCGACGTCAAGCGCCTGGTGCTCGAGAGTGTCGACTTCCAGGTCGTCGACGCCAAGACGCGTGAGGACATTACCCGCAGCATCCTGCTCCAGATCATCAGCGAGGAGGAGGAGGAGGGCGAGCCGATCTTCTCCAGCCAGCTGTTGGCCCAGTTGATCCGGGCCTACGGCGGCAACATGCAGAACATGCTCACCAGCTATCTGGAGAAGAGCCTGGAGCTCTGGGCGGATCAGCAGCGCGTCTTCCAGCAGCGTACCCGCGAGTTCATGGACCATAACCCCATGAACATCATGACCCAGTTCGCCGAGCGTAACCTGGCCCTGTGGCGCCAGATGAGCGGGATGGACAGCAGCCGCGACGAGGAAGGCAGCCGTGACGAGGAAGGCAGCGGCGGGTTCGAGGATCCGCCCGCCTCCAACCGGGGCCCCGGTCGCCACCGCCAGGATCAGTAAAGCTGAATAACTGACCCCGCCAAGGCTTTCCGGCTTTCCAGGGTGCGCTGTGCCGGGTGATTTCGCAGGTCTCCCGTAACCCCTCCAGATTCCGCCCTGCGCCGTCGTTGGCCGGGCTTGCCGGCCCGCGTTGACACTCGCTGCGGCGCAGCATAAGCTTCTTAGGCGCAGCATATGCTGCGATGCACAAAAGTGGTGCAGCGCGGCATCCGGCCGTGCGCCCGCTGCGTGCAAGTCCAATGCAGAAAAGCGAGGAATACCGATATGGCAGGTCGTTTGGCCCTGGTAACCGGAGGCAACGGTGGCATCGGCACCGCTGTCTGTCGCGAACTCGCCGCGCAGGGATATCGCGTGGTCACCACCTGCGTGGACGCCAAGGCGGAGCGCGTTGAGGATTGGCAGGCGCAGCTGCGCGAGGAGGGCTACGAGGTCGGCTACGTTGAGTGCAACGTGGCGGATTACGAGTCCTGCCAGCGCATGGCCGAACAGATGAAGCAGGCCTACGGCGAGGTGGAGGTGCTGGTCAATCTCGCCGGCATCACCCGTGACGCCTTTTGCCACAAGATGGAGCACCAGGACTGGCAGGATGTCATCGACATCAACCTGGACAGCGTGTTCAACGTCACGCGCCAGTTCCTCAACGGCATGCGGGATCGCGGCTTCGGGCGCATCGTCAATGTCGCCTCGGTGAACGGTCAGACCGGGCAGTTCGGTCAGGCGAACTACTCCGCGGCCAAGGCCGGCATGCACGGCTTCACCATGGCGCTGGCCAAGGAGAACGCACGTAAGGGTGTCTCGGTGAACACCGTCTCACCCGGGTACGTGGCGACGAGCATGACGGCGGCGATCCCGGATAACGTGCGCGAGCAGATCGTTTCGCAGATCCCGGCGGGCCGCATGGCCGAGCCCGGTGAGATCGCGCGGGTGATCGGCTTCCTGGTAGCGGACGAGTCGGGCTACATCACCGGCGCCAATGTGCCGGTCAACGGTGGTCAGTTCTGCAGCTTCTGAGCCGGTTTGGCCCGCCCCGGTGATCAGCGATTGCTCAGGGGCGGGCAGTATTTGACAGCCCAATGTGACGGGGCTATCATGTTGCGTAGCAACAATGCCGCGGCCCACCCGGCGCGCCGGACTCCGGCGGCCAGGCGCCAAGCGGGCCTGCGGTGAGGCTCCTGAAGGAGCCAAAGTTTTGTTAGCCGGTCTCCTCCTGGCGGCGTCTCCTCCCCGGAGACAATTGTCGCCAACTCCTTGCCCCCTCTCTGAGGGGGTTTTTTTTTGGGCGCAGCCCCGGCTCAACCGCACCCGGTATGGGCTGGAGATTGTGGTGACGCCGGGCGTCGGCTGCAAGCATTCTCGATGCGGCGCTGCATCATCGGCGTCTACTCCGCCAGCCAGGCCACGATCCGTGGCAGGAGTTCGGCGTGGGCTCGGCGGCTGATAAACACGCCCAGGTGCCCTCCGGGAAAGGCCAGTTCGCCGTAGTCCGTTGAGCCGATGTGGTCCCGCAAGGCGCGCGCGGCATCGGCCGGGACCAGGTGGTCCTGTTCGGCGTAGACATTGAGGGTCGGGTGCTCGATGTTGCCCAGGTGCACCGGCCGGCCGTTAAGGGTCAGCGTGCCACGCAGCAGCCCGTTGCGCTGGTAGCACTCGCGGCCGAATTCGGCGAAAGCGGTGGCCGCCTGGTCGGGGCTGTCGTACATCCAGCGCTCCAGGCGCAGGAAGTCGTGGAGGGCCTCCGGGTGGCCGGCCAGCTCGGGCAGGTCCATGTAGCGCTGGGCGAGCAGGCGGTAGGGCTTGAGGGCGACAAACACGCCGTTGAGCCACTCCGCCGAGATGTTGCCGAGGGTTTGTGTCGCCTGGTCGAAGTCGACCTCCTGAGCCATGCGGCTGAGGTTGTCCCCGGGGGTGTGGAAGTCCACCGGGGTCACCAGGTTCACCAGCCGGTGGACGCGGTGCGGCTGCAGCGCGGCCAGACACAGCGCGAAGACGCCGCCCTGGCAGACGCCGAGCAGGTCGGGGGAGGCGCCCTCGCTGGTGGCCACCTCTGCGGCCGCCGCGGCAAGGAACTCGTCGATGTAGTCCGCCAGGCCCAGGAAGCGGTCGGCGCCCTTCGGGTAGCCCCAGTCGAGGAGGTAGACCGGGTGGCCGGCCCGGGTCAGGGCGGCGATGAGCGAGCGGCGCTCGGTGAGGTCGAGGATGAAGGGGCGGTTGACCAGCGAGTAGACGATGAGCACCGGCCGCTGGCCGGTGCTGCGCGCCGGGGCGTAGCGGCGCAGGTGCATGCCCGGCCCCGGTTCGGCGTGGAGGGTGAAGGGGGTTGCGCCCCGGGTGTCCACGGGTAGCTCGGCCCCCTGCTCGAGGGTCTCGATCAGGCGGCGCTGCCAGTCGGTCAGGCCGCTGTCGGGTGGGTTCTCGGCCATCACTGCTCCCGTCGCCCTGCTGTGCGTTCGGCCCGCAGGGCCTTCACCTCTTCGCGCAGGCGTGCCACCTCTTCGCGCAGGGCGGCCAGCTCGTCGCCCTGCGCCGTGCGGCGCTGGCCGCGCTCGAGCTCGACCAGGCGGCGCTGGGTATCGAGGAAGTCATCCCGGTTGGGCAGGTCCAGGGTGCGCAGCCCGGTGTCGAGCTGCTCTTGGTAGCGGCCGACGAGCTCGGTGGTGGCGTTGGTCAGCCGGCCGAAGGCCGAGGCCCACTGCTGTGAGGCCAGGGTCTGCTCGTAGCAGGCCTCGCTGTCGGTCAGCCACCACTCGTAAAGCGCCCGGTAGCTCTCCGGTAGCGACTGCTGTGGGTCCTGTGCGGCTGTCTGCAGGTGCTGCTCCAGGGTGTCGAGCCCAGTGCGGGCCGATTCGAGCAGGATCCGGGCGCACTGGGCGTGGGCGTGCAGGTAGCGGTCCAGGGCGATCTGCAGTCCCTGGGTGCGCTCGAGGCCGTGCTGCCAGGGGCCGAGCCGGGCGAGGGTCTGCAGCCACGGCGCCAGCCAATTGGGGTGTTCGTCTTCGGGGGGGTCGCCTGTTCTGGCCGCGCCGGGCACGGTGTTCAGGCCGGCCAGGGTGGTGTCGAGCTGGGCGCGCAGGCTGCCGAAGGCGGCCGCGCAGGCCGGCCCCGGCGTGCCACCGTCGGCCTCCAGCGCGCGCCAAAGCACGCCGACGGGCGTGGCATCGTTCATGCGTAGGATCCAGTCGCTGTCGAAGGCTTCGCCGGACGCCATTAGCGCGCTCCCAGGGTGCCGCGGCAGTCTACTAAGTCCGCGGAACCACTGGCTAGTCCGCGCTGCGCTGCGTCCAGCGTTCCTTGAGCGCCTCGGCGCGGGCGCGCTGGTAGCGATCCTCGCCGGCGTGGCGAATGGCGTTGTTCAGTTGAGCCACGGCCAGGTTCTGCTCGCCGCGGGCGCGATAGTGCTCGGCCAGGGCGATGTAGCCCTCGGCCTCGCGCCCGGAGGCGTGGGCGGCGTCGGCGAGCAGGCGGAGCAGCTGCGGCGATCCGCCGGACCCGCGGGCGGCGCGGGCCAGCACCCGGCGGGCCTGTTCGGCGTCGTCGGTCGCCAGCAGGGTCTCGGCCAGGCGGTAGGTGGTGGCCCAGCTGCCCGGGTAGAGGGAGCGGGCCTCACGGTAGGTGGCCAGCGCCTGCTCGGTGTCGCCGGCGGCGCGCAGGATCTCGGCGCGGCCGAGGAGCACGTAGAGCCGCTCGCCCTCAATGGCGCTGAGGCTGTCGAGCAGTGCCAGGGCCTGGGCGTGCTGGCCCGACTCGCGGGAGAGTGCCAGGGCCAGGCCGTAGAGGGCGGCGGCCCGCGCGGTCGGGTTGTCGGCACTGCGCCGCAGCTGGTCCTGCATGAACGCCACCGCGCTGGTGCTGCGGTCCTCGTGGGTGAAGACCTGCTGCCGGGCGCGGATGAAGGCGTGGTGGCCGCTCTCATAGATGGCGCCACCCTCGAGGCGTTCGGCCAGGCGCTGCGCCTCGTTGAGGCGCCGCTCGGTCAGCGGGTGAGTGCTGAGATACTCCGGCGGATCCTCGGCGAAGCGGGAGGCCTCGGCCAGACGCTCGAAGAATCCGGGCATGCCGTGCGGGTCGAGACCCGCCGCGACCAGATTGTGCAGGCCGACCCGGTCGGCCTCCTGCTCGTGGGCGCGGGAGTGGCTCAGCTGCTGCTGGATGGGGGCGGCGATGCCGGCCATGGCTGCGGCGCTGCCTGCCTGAGGGTTCTGCGAGCCGACCAGAATGGCGGCCAGGACCGCGGCGGCGGTCTGCAGATTGAGCTGCTGCGACTGGGCGTACTGCCGGGCGATGTGGCGCTGTGTGACGTGGGCGATCTCGTGGGCGAGCACGCCGGCGAGTTCGCTCTCGGTGCGGGTTTCGCGGATCAGCCCGGTATGCAGCCCGATGAACCCGCCGGGCAGGGCGAAGGCGTTGATCTGGTCGTCCTCGACCAGGAAGAAGCTGTAGCCGAACCCCGGCTCGTTGCTGTGCGCCGCCAGGCGTTGCCCGAGGTTCTGCAGGTACTCGTTGGTCTCCGGGTCCTCGTGCAGCGGCAGGTGCTGCCGGACCTGGCGCATGATTTCGGTGCCGAGTTCGCGTTCCTTGTGCACGGGCAGGGCTTCGGCGCCGGGTACGCCGAGCTGCGGCAGCTGGACGCCGTCCGCCTGGGCCGGCTGCAGGGCCGGGGCGGTGAGCAGTAGCGCAGCCAGCAGCAGGGCCGAGGCCGTTCGGAGGAGGCGATCGAGCATGGTTATATGATGAGACCGGTCGCCGCGGATGCGAGTTCCCGCGGGCGCAAGGATGATCCCGCTACGTTATCATCAATGCGCGATCCGCGAAGGAGATGCGCCCTTGGAGCTGATACGTAGCTGGCTGCGCCGCACATTCAACGATCCTCAGATCGCTGCCTTCATCATCCTCATGGTGGTCGGCCTAGGGGCGCTGCTGATGCTTGGCAGCATCCTTGCGCCGGTGATCGCCGCCGTGGTCATCGCCTATCTGCTCGAGGGCGTGGTGCGGGCGTTCGAGCGCTTTGGGGTGCCCCGGATGCTGGCGGTGGTGATCGTGATCCTCTTCCTCACCACCTTCCTGATCCTGGTGCTATTCGCGCTGATCCCGCTGCTCTACCGCCAGGTGGGGCAGCTGGTCGATCAGTTGCCGGCGATCCTCGCCCAGGGGCAGATGCTGCTCCTGCAGCTGCCCGAACACTACCCGCAGCTCTTCTCCGAGGCTCAGATCCGCGAGATGCTGGATACCGCCCGGCGCGAGATCACCGATCTGGGGCAGCGGGTGGTGGCCTCGGTGACCGTGCAGTCGCTGATGATCCTCGGCACCCTGGTCATCTATGCCGTGCTGGTCCCCTTCCTGGTCTTCTTCCTGCTCAAGGACAAGCGGCTATTGCTGCAGTGGGTCAGCAACCATATGCCGCGCCACCGCGCCTTCGCCTCGGAGGTCTGGCTCGACGTCGATCAGCAGATCGGCAACTACGTCCGCGGCAAGTTCATCGAGATCGTGATCGTTTGGGCGGTGACCTACATCACGTTCTCGGTCCTCGGTCTGCCGTTCGCCATGCTGTTGGCGGTGGCCACCGGGTTGTCGGTGATCATCCCTTATATCGGCGCCTTCGTGATGACCGTGCCGGTGGCGCTGATCGCCTACTTCCACTTCGGGGTCAGTCAGGAGTTGGTCTACGTCCTGGTGGCCTACACGATCATTCAGGTCCTCGACGGCAATGTGCTGGTGCCGCTGCTCTTCTCCGAGGTGGTCAACCTCCACCCGGTGGCGATCATCGTCTCCATCCTGGTCTTTGGCGGGATCTGGGGGTTCTGGGGGATCTTCTTCGCCATCCCGCTGGCCACCTTCATCCAGGCGATCATCAAGGCCTGGGTGCGACGGCGCAAACCGCCGGATGAAGAGTCCGCGGGGGTTGAGGAGGAGCTGGTGCCCTGAGCCGGGCGGGTTCCCCGTGGCCGCGGCGGGTCAGAGGACGTCCGAGGCGTAATCGGCCAGCCGCGAGCGCTCGCCCCGACGCAGGGTCACGTGGCCGCTGTGGGGCCAGTCCTTGAGGCGGTCGACCACGTAGGTCAGCCCCGAGGTGCTCTCGGTCAGGTAGGGGGTGTCGATCTGGCCGATGTTGCCGAGGCAGATCACCTTGGTGCCCGGGCCGGCCCGGGTGATCAGGGTTTTCATCTGTTTGGCGGTGAGGTTCTGCGCCTCGTCGAGGATGACGAACTTCTCCAGGAAGGTCCGCCCGCGCATGAAGCTCATCGAGCGGATGCGCACCCGGGAGTGGAGCAGGTCGGCGGTGGCCGCCCGCGCCCAGTCGCCGCCAAGCCCGCTGTCCGGCGCGCTGAGCACCTCCAGGTTGTCCATCAGCGCCCCCATCCAGGGGGTCATCTTCTCCTCTTCGGTGCCCGGGAGGTAGCCGATCTCCTCGCCGATGGCCACGGTGGCCCGGGTGGCGATCACCTCGCGGTAGCGGCCCTGGTCCATGGTCTGCGCCAGTCCGGCGGCCAGGGTGAGCAGGGTTTTGCCGGTGCCGGCGGCGCCTAGCAGCGAGACCAGGTCGATCTCCGGGTCCATGAGCAGGTGCAGGGCAAAGTTCTGCTCGCGGTTGCGGGCCCGGACACCCCAGACCGCGTTGCGTTCGCGGAAATCGGCCACCGGCGCGAGCACGGCGTGCCGGTCCTCGAAGCCGCGCACCACACCCTCGAAGCCGTCCTCGGCGTAGAGGCACTGGTTGACCCGCCACACGGTGTCCTCGGGCACCGGTACCCGGTAGCCGCGCTCGTGGGCGCGGGCCCGTTGCCACACGTCCGCCGGGATGGCCTCGACGCCCGTCGGCAGCAGATCGACGTCGTCGATGACCCGGTCGCTCTCGTAGTCCTCGGCGGCGATGCCGGCCACCTGGGCGCGGATGCGCAGGTTGATGTCCTTGGAGACTAGGACCGGGGTCTGCGCCCGGCCCTCGCGCAAACGTCCGGCGGCGGCGAGGATGGCCGAGTCGCCGCGGCCGTGGCCCTCGGTCTCGAAGAACAGCCGCCCGGACGGCTCGCCCGGGGCGCCGCTGCCCAGGGCGACGCCGTCGTGCAGAGAGCCGGGGGTGTGGCCGGCGAGCAGGTCGTCGAGGAAGCGGCTGACCTGGCGGGCGTTGCGCGCCACCTCGGAGAGCCCCTCTTTGGCGGCGTCGAGTTCCTCGAGCACCGCCGAGGGCAGGCAGACGTCGTGCTCCTCGAAGTGGAACAGTGCGGTCGGGTCGTGCACCAGGACCGACGTGTCGAGCACGTAGATGCGTTCGGCGAGCGGCTGGTTCATGGCGGTTTCATCCCCGTGCCGGGGTTGCTTGTTCCGGGGCGACGGCTACTTGGCCGGCTCCATGATGGCGTCCAGATTGAACTGGTCGCAGAAGTCCATGAACTCGTCGCGCAGGCTGGCGATGTGTACGCCGGCCGGGACGTCCACGGTCAGGTAGACCGAGAACATCGGAGTGCCCGTGTGCGCCGCCGCGTAGCTGGCGGTGTTCATGTCGCGGATGTTGATCTCGCGCGTGGCGAAGAAGTTGGCGAGCTCGGCGACGATCCCCGGGTGATCGAGGGCGACGACCTCCACCGAGTAAGGCAGCAGCTGCTCACCGGTGCTAGCCGGCTCAGTGCGCTGGATATGGATCTCCAGGCCCATACGCCGCGCCGAGTGGGGCAGGCTGGTCTCGAGCTTGGCCAACTCGTTCCAGCGCCCGGAAACCATGAGGATCATGGCGAACTCGCCGCCGAGCACGCTCATGCGGCTGTCGGCGATGTTGCAGCCGGTTTCGGTAACCGCGCCGGCCAACTCGCGCACGATGCCCGGGCGGTCGTGCCCGAGGGCGGTGATGACCATCAGGTTGTGCATCGCACTGCTCGCCCTGCTTGGGTGTGCGGCGGCAGTCTAGCACGGAACTTGGCCTGGATGGGGCGCGCCGCCCGGCGTCATCCTTGCTTGGCGCCGCGCACCCCGCTTAGTACCATGAGTCCCTTGCCGATCTGACTCGAGACCGATGACGGAGGTGGTGATGTTCCGCGGCAGCATGGTGGCGATGGTCACCCCGATGAAGGCGCAGGATGGAATTCGGGACGCCGTGGACGAGAAGGCGCTCAAGCAGCTCGTCGAATTCCACGTCGAGCAGGGCAGCGACGCCATCGTGGCCGTCGGCACCACCGGCGAGTCGGCCACCCTCGATTACGAAGAGCACCGGGACGTCATCCGCGCCACGGTGGAGGCCGCTGCGGGCCGGATCCCGGTCATCGGTGGCACCGGCGCCAACTCGACCTGGGAGGCCATCGAGCTGACCCGCAGCGCGATGGAAGCCGGCTGTGACGCGGCGCTGCTGGTGGTGCCCTACTACAACAAGCCCACCCAGGAGGGGCTGGTCCAGCACTTCACGGCCATCGCCGAGGCGGTGCCGATCCCGCAGATCCTCTACAACGTGCCCGGGCGCACCGGCTGCGACATGCTCCCCGAGACCGTCGCCCGCCTGGCCGATCTGCCCAACGTGGTCGGCCTCAAGGAGGCGCAGGGTACGGTCGAGCGCGCCGAGGAGGTGATCCGGCTCTGCGGCGATCGGCTGGATGTCTTCGCCGGTGACGACTTCAACGCGCTGGGCATGATGCGCGTCGGCGGCAAGGGGGTCATCTCGGTGAGCGCCAACGTGGCGCCGCGGCAGATGCGCGAGCTCTGCGCCGCCGCGCTGAGTGGCGACATGGAGAGCGCCGAGGCCATCAACGAGCGGTTGACGCCGCTGCACCAGGCGATGTTCTGCGAGCCGAACCCGGTGCCGGTCAAGTGGGCGGTGGAGCAGCTCGGCATGGCCGACTCGGGTATGCGGCTGCCCATGACCCGCTTGACCGACGCCGGTCAGGCGCGGGTCCGGCAGGCGATGATCGACGCCGGTCTGCTGTGAGGGGAGCGACCGCCAGGGGCGTGCGCTGGCTCCCGGTGGCGCTGCTCGCCGCCGGGCTGCTTGGCGCCTGTGCCACCGACCCGCTGACCCGCGACGAGGCCGAGTACCCCGACCACCTGGTCATCCCGCCGGATCTGGTCGGTGAGCCGGACCCCGCCGCAGCGGAGCCGCCGGCCGCGGAGCCGGACGCCGACGAGGAGCTGCCGGTGGACGTCGAGCGCACCATCCCCTCGCGGCTCACCGAGGTCGACGGCGATCCGCGGCTCGCCTTGGGGATGGGGATCAATCAGGCCTGGACCGGTACCGGCGCCGCGCTCAATCGTCTGGATTTCACCGTGCTCGAGCGCCAGCGCGACGAGCTCTACTACCTGATCCGCTACGAGCCGCGGGCGGACGAGGAGATCGAGCAGCCCGGCCTGTTCGCGCGCTGGTTCGGCGGGGCCGAGCGCATCGACACCGCGCCGCAGCGCTTCCGTATCCAGATCGCCCGTGAGGACGGGCAGGTGGTGGCCAGGGTCCTCGACGAGGACGGCGAGCCGGCCGCACAAGCGGTCGCCGAACGGCTGCTGACCCTGCTCGATCGCCAGCTCTACTGACCATGTTGCAGATTCCCGGAAAACGCGCCCTCTCCCCCTTCCGCCTCGACAAGCTGCGTGACGAGCTGCGCACCGCCTGTGCGGCGGTGCACGCCGTCGACGCCATGCACTGCCACTTCGTGGCCACTGAACGGCCCCTTTCCGAAGCGCAGCACGAGGTTCTGCTGCAGCTGCTCGACTACGGGGCCGACTACCCGGCGCCGGCCGGTGCCGACGGCGAGGTAACCACGCTTCTGGTGGTGCCGCGCCCCGGCACCGTCTCGCCGTGGTCGAGCAAGGCTACGGACATCGCCCGCAACTGTGGGCTCAGCGATGTCGAGCGTATCGAGCGTGGCACACTGTTTCGCATCATCAGCGACGGCCCCCTGACCGGGGCTGCGCGTCAGGCCGTTGTTGCGGCGATCCACGACCCGCTGACCGATGCCGTGCTCGACGGCCCGGAGGAGGCCGAGGCGCTGTTCCGGGACAGCCAGCCGCGCCCGGTGGCCGAGGTCGACGTCCTTGGCGGCGGGCGCGAGGCGCTGACCCGGGCGGATGCCGAGCTGGGTCTGGCGCTGGCCGAGGACGAGATCGACTACTTGCTCGAGAGCTACGACGGCCTGGGGCGCAACCCCACCGACGTCGAGTTGATGATGTTCGCCCAGGCGAACTCGGAGCACTGCCGGCACAAGATCTTCAACGCCGACTGGGTCATCGACGGTGAGGCGCAGCCGCAGTCGCTGTTCGCCATGATCCGCCGCAGCCACGAGGCCAGCCCCGGTGGCGTGCTCTCGGCGTACAGCGACAATGCCGCCGTGGCCGCCGGTTTCGAGGCCCGGCGCCTGCACGCCGGGGCCGACGGATGCTACCGCGAACACCCTGAGCCGGCTCACCTGGTGATGAAGGTCGAGACCCACAACCACCCGACCGCGATCGAGCCGTTCGCCGGTGCCGCCACCGGTGCCGGCGGCGAGATCCGTGACGAGGCGGCCACCGGCGTCGGTGGTCGCACCAAGGCGGGGCTGACCGGCTTTTCGGTGTCCAATCTGCGCATCCCCGGCTTTCAGCAGCCGTGGGAAGGCCCGGAAGCCCGGCCGCGGCGGATCGCCTCGCCGCTGGCGATCATGCTCGATGGCCCCCTGGGGGCAGCCGGCTACAACAACGAGTTCGGGCGGCCGGCGCTGAGCGGCTACTTCCGCACGCTGGAGCTCGCCGCGCCGGCGGCCGGCGGCGGCGAGCAGGTGCGTGGCTACCACAAACCGATCATGATCGCCGGCGGCATGGGCAACATCCGCGACGATCACGTCCATAAGCGCCATCTGCCTGCGGGGACGCCGGTGGTGGTGCTGGGCGGACCGGCCCTGCTCATTGGGCTGGGCGGCGGGGCGGCCTCGTCGGTGGCCAGCGGCAGCGGCGACGAGGCGTTGGATCTCGCCTCGGTGCAGCGCGACAACCCCGAGATGCAGCGGCGCGCGCAAGGGGTGCTGGACGCCTGCACGGCCCGCGGCGACGGCAATCCGATCCATTCCATCCACGACGTGGGCGCCGGCGGCCTGTCCAACGCCATCCCCGAGATCCTCGACGATGCCGACCGCGGCGGGCGCGTCGAGCTGCGTACGATCCCCATCGACGACCCGGGCATGTCGCCGCTGGAGATCTGGTGCAACGAGTCCCAGGAGCGCTACGTCCTGGCTGTGGACCCCGAGCGGCTGGCCGAGTTCGAGGCGCTGTGCGCCCGCGAGCGCTGCCCCTACGCCGTGGTGGGTGAGACCACCGATGCCCGCGAGCTGGTCGTCGGCGACGGCTACTTCGACAACACGCCGGTGGACCTGCCCATGGAGCTGCTCCTGGGCAAACCACCCAAGATGTTGCGCGATGTCCGCCGCCGGGCTGTGGCCGGAGCGCCGCTGGATCTGGGCGGGGTGACCGTGGTCGAGGCGCTGGAGCGGGTGCTGCAGCTGCCCGCCGTCGCGTCCAAGGAGTTCCTCATTACCATCGGCGATCGGACCGTCACTGGGCAGGTGGTGCGGGATCAGATGGTCGGCCCTTGGCAGGTGCCGGTGGCCGATTGCGCGGTCACCGTCTCGGACTATCGCGGCTATGCCGGCGAGGCCATGGCGGTGGGCGAGCGGCCCACGGTGGCCATCCTCGACGCCCCGGCCTCCGGTCGGCTGGCCGTGGCCGAGGCCCTGACCAACCTGGCCACTGCCGGGGTGGGGCGGCTTGCTGCGGTGAACCTCTCCGCCAACTGGATGGCTGCCTGCGGCCACGACGGCGAGGACGCCGCGCTGTATGACACGGTGGCCGCCGTGGGTCGGGATCTCTGCCCGGAGTTGGGGGTGGCCATCCCGGTGGGGAAGGATTCGCTGTCCATGCGCACGGTCTGGGAGGAAGCCGGCGGGCAGCGCTCGGTAACGGCGCCGGTCTCGTTGGTGGTCTCTGCCTTCGCCCCGGTTGCCGACGTGCGCCGGGCGGTCACGCCGCAGCTGCAGCCGCAGCCGGACACCGTTCTGGTGGCGCTGGAACTCAGCGGCGAGCGGCATCGTCTCGGCGGCTCCGCCCTGGCGCAGGTCTACCGTCGCATCGGCGAACGCCCGGCGGATCTGGACAGCCCGGCGGCGCTGCGCTGGGCCTTCGACCACGTACAGGACCTACTCGCCGAGGGGCGCATCCTGGCCTGTCACGATCGCTCCGACGGCGGCCTGCTGGTCACCCTCTGCGAGATGGCCTTCGCCGGGCGGTGCGGTTTCGAGGTGGATCTGGACGCCGTTTCCGGCGAGGGCCCGGACGGGCTCCTGTCTGCCGCCTTCAGCGAGGAGCCCGGCCTGGTCCTGCAGCTGACCGCTGCCGAGGCCGATGCCCTGGAATCCGCCGCCGCCGATGCTCCGGAGGGCGTCCGGGTGCGCCGGCTGGGGCAGCCGCGTGCGGACGATCGAGTGGTGGTCCACGGCGCGGGGGGCGCGCTGCTGGATCGGCCCCGGCGGGAGCTGCAGCGGATCTGGGCCGAGACCAGCTACCGGATGCAGGCTCTGCGCGACGACCCCGAGTGCGCCGCCGAGGCCTTCGACGCCATCCCGGACAGCGACGATCCCGGCCTGACCGCTACGCAGGCAGTTTTCGATCCGGCCGAGGATGTGGCGGCCCCGTACATCGCCACCGGAGCGCGGCCTCGCGTGGCGGTGCTCCGCGAGCAGGGCGTCAATGGCCACGTGGAGATGGCTGCGGCCTTCCATGCCGCCGGTTTCGAGGCCGTAGACGTCCACATGAGCGATATCCTCGGCGGCAGCGACGACCTGACCGGCTACCACGGGTTGGCCGCCTGCGGCGGCTTCTCCTTCGGCGACGTCCTCGGTGCAGGGGGCGGCTGGGCCAAGAGCATCCGCTTCCACGACGGCGCCCGGGAGGCCTTCCAGGCCTTCTTCCACCGTCCGGATACCTTCACCCTGGGCGTGTGCAACGGCTGCCAGATGCTCGCCCATCTGCGCGATCTCATCCCCGGCGCCGGGGCCTGGCCGCGTTTCGTGCGCAACCGCTCGGAGCAGTTCGAGGCGCGTCTGGCCCTGGTCGAGGTGGTGGACTCGCCCTCGGTGCTGCTGCGCGGCATGGCCGGCTCGCGCCTCCCGCTGGCGGTGGCCCACGGCGAGGGTCGGGTGGACTTCAGCGCCGGCGACGCGGCGGCGGCCCGGCCGGTGCTGCGCTACATCGACGGCGACGGCCGGCCGGCGAATGCCTATCCGGCCAATCCCAACGGCTCGGCCGGGGGGATGACCGGTTTCACCAGCGACGACGGCCGGGCGACGATCCTGATGCCGCACCCCGAGCGGGTGTTCCGGAGCGTGCAGTACTCCTGGCATCCGCCCGAGTGGGGCGAGGACGGCCCCTGGCTGCGCATGTTCCGCAACGCGCGGGCTTGGGTTGGCTGAGATCGGCCCGTACCTTATCCGGTAGCGCCGCCGGCCGGAGCGCAGGGGCCGGCCGGCCGCCGGACAGGGAAAGACCGAACAACGTCAGGAGGTCGAATCTTGAGCGCCAACTACCCGATCCGAACTGTTGTCTTCCCGGTTGCCGGGCTCGGCACCCGCTTCCTGCCGGCCACCAAGGCCAGTCCCAAGGAGATGCTGCCGGTGGTCGACAAGCCGCTGATCCAGTACGCGGTGGAGGAGGCGGTGGCCGCCGGGGCCGAGTACCTCGTCTTTGTGACCGGCCGCACCAAGCGCGCCATCGAGGATCACTTTGACACCGCCACCGAGCTTGAGCGGGAGCTCGAGGCCAAGGGCAAGGAGAAGCTCCTCCAGCTGGTCAAGGATACTGTGCCTAAGGGGGTGAGCTGCATCTACATCCGCCAGGGCGAAGCCCTGGGGCTCGGTCACGCCGTGGCCTGTGCCCGGCCGGCGGTCGGTCGTCGCGAGCCGTTCGGCGTCATCCTCGCCGACGATCTGATCAATGCCGGCGACGACGCCCCGGCCCTGGCCCAAATGGCCGGAGTGGCGGCCTGGCGAGGCGGCTCGGTGCTCGGCGTCGAGCGCGTCCCGCAGGCCGAGACGGACAAGTACGGCGTCGTCGAGGGCGAGACCGTCGGCGACGGTGTCACCGCCGTCAGCGCCATGGTCGAGAAGCCCAGCCCCGCCGAGGCGCCGTCCAACCTGGCGGTGGTCGGGCGCTATATCCTCTCGCGCAACATCTTCCACCACCTGGATCGGACCCGCCCCGATCACCGCGGCGAGATCCAGCTGACCGACGCCATCGTCTCGCTGATGGCCGAGGAGCCGGTGTACGCTTACGAGTACGCCGGCGAGCGCTACGACTGCGGCAGCAAGTTCGGCTACCTGCAGGCTACCGTGGCCTACGGGCTCGAGCACCCGGAGCTCGGCCCGGATTTCCGGGACTATGTCAGAGGGTTGGGGGACGACGCCTGAGCGGCTCCCGCCCCGGCCAACAGGAGGACGCCATGGCCCGCGCCGTCCGCATCCAGCAAACGGGTGGCCCCGAGCAGTTGCAGGTCGAAGAGGTTGAGGTGCCCGCCCCGGGCGCCGGCGAGGTGCTGCTCCGCCAGACTGCCTGCGGGGTCAACTTCATCGACTGCTACCACCGCAGCGGGCTGTATCCGCTGCCGCGACTGCCGCACGGCATCGGCGTGGAGGCCAGCGGCGTGGTCGAGGCGGTTGGCGAGGGGGTCCGCGAGGTGCAGGTGGGCGAGCGCGTGGCCTACGCCACGCCGCCGCCGGGGGCCTACGCCGAGGCCCGCATCCTGCCGGCGGAACGGCTGATTCCGGTCCCCGACGAGATCGACGATGCGGTGGCCGGCGGCACCACCCTGCGCGGCCTGACCGCCTGGCTGCTGCTGCACCGCACGTTCACGGTCCGCCGTGGGCACACGTTGCTGGTCCATGCCGCCGCCGGCGGCGTGGGGCAGATCCTCTGCCAGTGGGCCGACGCCCTCGGGGCCACCGTGATCGGCACCGTGGGCGATGAGGAGAAGGCGCAGGTGGCTGCGGAGCACGGCTGCCACCATCCGATTGTCTACACCCGGGACGACTTCCGCGAGAAGGTCGAGGCGATCACCGGTGGCCGGGGTGTGGACGTGGTCTACGACTCCGTGGGGGCGGCCACGTTTGAGGGGTCGCTGGACTGCCTGCGCCCGCTGGGGCTGATGGTCAGCTACGGGAATGCCTCTGGGGCGCCGCCGGCGATTGAGCCGGGGTTGCTGGCGCAGAAGGGGTCGCTGTTCCTGACCCGTCCGGTGCTGTTCCACTACATCGCCGATCGCCACGAGTTGCTGGCCGGCGCCTCGGCGTATTTCGATGCGCTCACCCAGGGCGTGATCGAGCCCCGGGTGGGGCGGCGCTACCCGCTGGAGAAGGCGGCGCAGGCCCACACGGATCTGGAGGCCCGGGCGACCAGCGGGGCCACGGTGCTCGATCTCGGCGCAGCGGGTTGACCCCGGCGCGGGGGATGCCCCGGGTCCGCCGGCGTCGAACGAGCGCGCCCCTGCGGGGTTCCCTGCGCTGCTCACCGGCGCGGGGCCGCTCGCTTAACTCGCGGCGCTGCCGCGCCGCTCGGACAAAACCTCGCTGACCAGCGCGAACCCGCAAAGGTTCGCGCTGGCCCCCGCGCCGGCTGCGCTGCTCGGCGCGCTCAATGACGCCGGCGGACCAGGGGGCCTCCCCCGCGCCGGGGTCAGTCCCGCAGATGCCCGGCAACGGCACGGAGGTCGTCCAGGTCGCGCACGTCGGCGGCGCGAAGCGGCACGTAGTAGCGCCGCCGATCGGCAAAGTGCTGCTCGATCGCCGCCAGGTGCTCCGCCTCGGCCTCGCGGCGGCGGGCGACGAAGGTGCCGTCGGCCTCCTCCGGCAGCACCTTGTTGATCACCAGCGCCCCCACCCGCAAGCGGTGGCTGTCGAGTTCCGCCAGCGCGCGCCGCGTCTCCTCCACCGGCAGGTGTTCCGGGGTGAGGACGAAGACGAAGGCCGTCATGGCCGGATCCAGCATCAGATCGCGGACCGCCGCGATCCGCCGGCGCCGCTCGCTGAGTAGATCGTAGAGCGGATCCTCGGGCACCTCGCCATCGCCGAGCCACTGCGAGCGCTCGCGGTTGTGCTCCGTGCGCCGGCGCAGCAGGCCGTCTACCCAGGCGCCCATGAGCTCCGGCAGGGTCAGTAGCCGGATGGTGTGCCCCGTGGGTGCGGTGTCGAAGACCACTTGATCGTAGCCCTGCGCCTCGCCCGGGTGCGCCTCGTCCAGCAGGATCCCCACCATGCGGTCGAACAGGGCCGCCTCGTACGCCCCGGGGGCGCGGCCGGCCATGTCGATCTGCCGTTCCGCCTCCTCGATCATGGTCGAGCGGACCGTGGCCCGGATGTTCTGCTTGACCTGCTCGATGTAGCGGGCGCACTCGGCGTCCGGGTCGATCTCGATGGCATCGAGGTTCCCGGCCACGCGGGTGGGCTCCCCGCCGAGGGGGCGGCCGAAGGCGTCGCCCAGGTTGTGGGCCGGGTCGGTGGAGACCAGCAGGACCCGTTGCCCGCTGTCCGTCGCGGCCATTGCATGGGCGGCTGCCGTGGTGGTCTTGCCCACGCCGCCCTTGCCGGAGAAGAACAGGATCGGTTCGCTGATCACCGCTTGGCCTCCCGCGGTTCGTCGTTCAGCAGCACCGGATGTGGTCCAGCGGCGAGTGATCCATCCCCATGCGCTGGTGCCACTCATGGTAAGACTCGATCAGTGCCGGGTAGAGCTCCAGGGTGTAGTAGGAGGCCGGGTTGGGGAGGCCCATGGCCTCCCCGAAGAGCATCAGCAGGATCAGGTCCTCCTGGTCCTGCAGCTCCCGCTTGACCTCGGCGTCGTGGCCGAGGCGCAGCGACTGATCGTAGCCGCGCAGCAGCTGCTGAAGCCGTTCCCACCAGGAGCCGTCCGTGGCGCTCATGACCGCCCCTCGCGCTCCGGCTCTTCGTCGGCCGGGTCCCGCAGCGCCTCGAGTTCGTCACGGCTGCGGAACAGCCGCACCGCCTCGAGCAGGATCCAGATGGCGAAGCCGAGGATCACCGCGCCCAGGCCGAAGAGCAGCCACTCGGCGTCGGCTTCGCGCAGGCCGGACCACTCGAGGACCACCTGCTCGGTCATCGCCCAGATGGTCATCGCCAGCAGGAAGACCATCGGGATCAGCGTCGGGATGGGGCTGCGGCCCTTCCGGTAAAGCCACAGCGAGATCAGCATCAGGGTGATCCCGGCCAGCAGCTGGTTGGAGGTGCCGAACAGCGGCCAGAGCAGATAGCCGCCGGAGCCGAGCCCCTCGCCGCCGTCGGGGACCAGCACCAGGAAAGCGGTCAGGCCCACGGCCAGCGAGGTGGCCACGTGGCGGCGGGTGAGGTTGGGGATGCGGTACTCGGTGCCCAGCTCGCCGATGATATAGCGCAGCAGGCGCACCGCCGAGTCCAGCGTGGTGGCGGCGAAGCAGACGATGATCAGGGCGACGATGGTGGCGGCCACGTCGGAGGGGATGCCGATGCCGCCGGCCAGTTGCGAAGCCCCCTCGACGAAGTTGCCGACACCGGCCTGGCCGGCGGCGGCGAAGCTCGAGTAGCTGTCGGTGAACTCGGCGGTGCTGGCGAACAGCGTGGCTACGGCGATGATGGTGATCAGCGCCAGGGTGCCTTCGCCGAGCGCCCCCAGGTAGCCCACCGTGCGGGCGTCGGTCTCCTTGTCCAACTGCTTCGAGGACGTCCCCGAGGCCACCAGGCCGTGGAAGCCGGAGATGGCGCCGCAGGCGATGGTGATGAACAGCAGCGGGAACCAGGAGGTGGTCGCCTCGGTGTTGTAGGCCGGGGCCGTGACCTCGGGCTGCATCACGAACAGGCCGAGGTAGAGGATGCCCAGGCCGACGACCAGCTGCTGAGCGTTGATGTAGTCCCGCGGCTGCAGGAGCTTCCACACCGGCAGGGTGCTGGCGAAGTAGACGTAGGCCAGCAGGACCAGGATCCACACCAGGAAGCTCGCCGGTGTGGCCTCCAGCCCGAACAGGGCTGTGGTCTCGCCCTCGCCGCCGAACCAGCGCACCAGGTCGATCTGCAGGAACTCGTAGTGCGTGGTGAGGATCGCCGTTCCGTACATGATCACCAGTGCGATCAGCGACGGCACCAGCAGGCTGCCGCCGCGGCGCAGGACCATGTAGCCGATCCAGATCGCCACCGGCACCTGCAGGACCACGGGCAGGACGGCCGCCGGGTTGCTGATGAACAGGTTGGCGATCACCCAGGCGAAGACCGCGTTCACCATCAGGATGAGGATCAGGATGATGAACAGGAACAGGAGCTTGGCGCGGCGGCCGATAAGGCGGTTGGCCATGGTGCCCACCGACTGACCGCGGTGGCGGTTGGAGAGCACCAGGGCGCCGAAGTCGTGCACGCCGGCGGCGAAGACGGTCCCCAGGGCCACCCAGGCCAGCGCTGGTCCCCAGCCCCAGTACATGGCGATGGCCGGCCCGACGATGGGCGCGGCGCCAGCGACCGAGGTGAAGTGGTGCCCCCAGAGCACCCACTTGTTGGTGGGGACGAAGTCGACGCCGTCCCGGTAGCGGTGGGCGGGGGTGGTGAAACGCGGATCCAGGCGGTAAATCCGCTCCGCCAGGAATCGCGAGTACCAGAGCCAACCGAAGATGTAGAGGGCGACAACGGCAACCGCAAGCCAGATGGCATTCATTTCGCCTTCCTTTCCCCGTAGTCTGTGCCGGTGGTTAACGGACTATAATTCACACGGTACGCCGAAAAACAGCCTGCACGACCCAAGGGGGACTTATGAGTTCGATAGTGGTTGGCATGGACGGCTCCACAGGCGCGCAGCGTGCCCTGAACTGGGCCGTCAATGAGGCGGCGCTGCGCCGGTGCCCGGTACGCGCGGTCTACGTCATCGACCGGCGCTACCTGGATTCCGATCTCGGCGTTCTGGTTGCCCCCGCCGCCTCGGAGTTGGAGGCGGAAGCGCAGGCGATCCTCGATCGGGCGGTCAACGGGGTCGGCGAGCTCCCCGAGGGCGTCGAGATCCGTAAGGAGGTGGTGCACGCCGAGCGCCATGGGATCGTCGGCACGCTGCTCGACCAGGCGGGGCAGGATGCCGAGCTGTTCGTGGTGGGCAGTCGGGGCCACGGCGGCTTTGCCGGGCTGCTGCTCGGCTCGGTGAGCCACCAGGTGCTTCAGCACGCGACCTGCCCGGTGGTGGTGGTCCCCCACGGGCGTGACGCCTAGAAGGTTCGCAGCGCCCCGGGCCTAGCGCTGCGGGAAGCGCCGCCAGGCGTCGCGGCCGTAGATCTCCGGGAAGGTGCCGAGGATCTCCGACTGCTCTTGGCGGATGCCTTGCTGGAGTTCGCGGAAGCCGGCCTCGAGTTCAGCGTCGCGGCCCAGGTTGCGCATCTCGGTGCCCGTCGCACGCATCTCCTCCCGGGCCTGGCGGTCGCCGGCGTCCGGGTCCATCTGATATCCGCCGGGCCACTGGCGGGGATCGCTGTAATCCGGCCGCGGCTCGGCCTGCTCCGCGGCGGGTGGTTGCCCGTAGCCGGTGCAGCCGCCCGCCATCAGGGCGGCGAGCAGCAGGGATCCGAGGCCGATCGCCGTTGTCCAGCTTCGATCCTTCATCCTTGGCAGTATGCGATGCGCCACGCCGTCGGGGAACCCCCGCCCGACGTCGTCGATGGGCGCGGTCCGGCACGAAAAAAGCCGCGGCGGGGCCGCGGCCGGTGGAGTGGTCGGCGCGCCGGAGGTTACCCGTCGTCGGCTTGGACCTGGATGCGCTTGGCGGGCTCTTCCTGGCGCTTGGGGACCGTCACCTCCAGGACGCCGTTGCGGGCGCGGGCCTGAATCCCTTCCGCGTCCACGTTGTCGGGCAGCGTGAAGCGGCGGAAGAAGGTGCCGCGGACCCGCTCCATGCGCTTCCAGTTGGCGCCGCTCTCCCTCTCCTCGGACTCGCGCTGGCCCTTGATGGTCAGCATGCCGTTGTCCATGGCTACCTCGATCTCCTCGGGGGAGACGCCGGGCAGGTCCACGTGGACCACGTAGTTCTGCTCATCCTCGTGGATATCCACGGCCGGCAGCCAGTTGCTGGCGGTCTCGCCGTTGTCGTCGCCGGCTTGCGCCATGGCGCCTGGGCGAGCCGAGCCCGGTGCAAAGATCCGGTCCAGGTCGCTCTGCAGGTCGCGCAGCGTGCTCCAGGGGTCGTAACGCATGATGGCCATACGCATCACCTCCTGTCTGGTTATACTGGGGGGTTCTTCGGAGCGGGGCCCGGTGGGCGGCGTCCCCGTCCGTAACAGTAAGGATGGAGGCGGGTTTGGCTTTTTCAAGTGGCCGCGAGCCGGGGGCGCGCTCCCCGCTCCGGAAATGGCACGCGCGCCTGCAGGCGCTGGTCGAGGCGCCGCTTTTCCAGAACACGGTCATTGCCGTGATCTGCATCAACGGTGTCACTCTGGGGCTGGAGACCTCCGACGACCTGGTGGCCTGGAGCCGCGGCGCCATCCCGCTGATCAACGAGATCATCCTCGCCTTCTTCGTCGTGGAGATCACGCTGCGGGTCGTCGCCTGGGGGCCGCGCTTCTTCCGCGGGCCCTGGAACCTGTTCGATTTCGGTATCGTGGCCATCTCTCTGGTGCCCGACGCCGGCGCCTACACGGTGCTCCGCGCGCTGCGCATCCTGCGCCTGCTGCGCCTGCTCTCTCAGGTATCGCGGCTGCGGGTGATCGTCGAGTCGCTGCTGCGCGCGCTGCCGGGCATCGGCTGGATCGGTGCGCTGCTCGGGCTGGTTTACTACGTCTTCGCCGTGATGGGTACCGAACTCTACGGCGACACCTTCCCGGACTGGTTCGGCAGCATCGGCGCGAGCATGTACACGCTGTTCCAGGTGATGACGCTGGAAAGCTGGTCGGAGGCCATCGCGCGGCCCGTCATGGAGGAGCACACCGGGGCCTGGTTCTACTTCGTGACCTTCATCTTGGTTTCAGCGTTTACCGTTCTGAACCTTTTCATCGGTATCATCGTCAATAGCATGCAGTCCCTGCACTGGGAAGAAGAGGAAGAGAAACGGGTGGCCACGGAGCAGAAAGCGCACGACGAGCGCGAGGAGATGCTCCGCCACCTGCGCGAGTTGCACGCGAAAGTCGATAGGCTGGAGCAACGGGTCCAAGCAGACGGAGCGAGTCATGGAAACGGTCAGAATCCGGATTGAGGGCATGAGTTGTGCCCATTGCGAGGCCTCGGTGCGCGAGGCTCTGGAGAGCCTGCCCGGGGTCGAGCGGGTGGTCAGCGTCAGCGCTGAGGACGACGAGGCCGCCGTGGAAGGGCGTCCCGATCCGGCGATGGTCGCCCAGCGCCTGGAAGAGCTGGGCTTTACCGGTATGGTGACCGACGATTAGCGTCCCGATATTCGGGCGCGAGGAGGCTGATTGGCCGAGGCGCGCGTTGAACTGAGCGTTGAGGGCATGTCCTGCGCCTCGTGCGTGGCGCGGGTGGAGCGCATTGCCCAGCGTCTGCCGGGGGTCAGCGAAGCCTCCGTCAGCCTTGCCACCGAACGGGCCAGCATCGCCTACGATCCGGCCCGTGTGAGTCCCGCTACGATCGCTGAGGCCCTGACCCGGGGTGGGTTTCGGGCCTCGCCGCGGAAGAGTGACGAGGCCGCCGCTGCGGGTCGCGATCGGGAGCTGAGCGGTCTGTGGCGTGATCTGGTTTTGGCCGCTGCACTGACCGTCCCGCTGGTCCTGGTGGCCATGGGCCCGATGCTTTGGCCGGCCCTGGCGGATGCCATGGCGGCACTGGCGCCGGATCGGGCCTGGCTGTGGGTCGAGTGGGCGCTGGCCACGCCGGTGTTGGCCTGGGCGGGGCGGCGTTTCTTCAGCCACGGCTTGCCCGCACTGCGCCGGCTGGCCCCCGAGATGAATACCCTGGTGATGCTCGGTACCTCGGCGGCGTGGTGCTACTCCACCGCGGTGTTGGTTGCCCCCGGGCTGTTTCCCGAGGAGGCCCGCGGCGTCTATTTCGAGGCGATCGGCGTGATCATCACGCTGGTTCTCGTCGGGCGCTACCTCGAACTCAAGAGCCGCGGGCGGGCCTCCCAGGCTATTCAGCGGTTGATGGCCCTGCAGGCCCCGACGGCCCGGGTGGAGCGCGATGGCGCGGTTCGCGAGGTCCCGGTTGAGGAGGTGCAGCCCGGCGAGCGGGTGCTGGTGCGCCCCGGCGAACGGGTGCCGGTGGACGGCGAGGTCATCGAGGGCTCGAGTTACGTCGACGAGTCCATGGTCACCGGCGAGCCGGTGCCGACGGCCCGGGGCGCCGGGGACGAGGTCATCGGTGGCACCATCAACGGCAGCGGCGCATTTGCCTTCCGGGCCACCCGGGTCGGGGGCGACACCGTCCTTGGCCAGATCGTGCGCATGGTCGAGGGGGCCCAGGCCTCCAAGCCGCCCATCCAGTCCCTGGTGGACCGGGTGGCCGGGGTGGTCGTCTGGGGGGCCATCTTCCTGGCACTGGGCGCGGTGGTGCTGTGGACCATGCTGGGGTTCGGTATCGATCACGCCCTGGTCGTGGCCGCGGCGGTCCTGCTGATCGCCTGCCCCTGCGCCATGGGTCTGGCCACGCCCATGGCCATCATGGTGGGCACCGGGCGGGGGGCCGAGCAGGGCATCCTCTTCCGCCGGGGGGCTGCCTTCCAGGCCTCGGCGGGGATCGACACCGTGGTCCTGGACAAGACCGGGACCCTGACCGAGGGGCGTCCCGCCCTGACGGAGCTGGTGCCCGGCGGCGACTGGCAGTACGACGAGGTCCTGGCGCAGGCCGCTGCCGTGGAGGCGCACAGCGAGCACCCGTTGGGTGTGGCCGTGGTGGCGGCCGCGCAGGAGCGGGGGCTGGCGGTACCGGCCGCCGAGCAGGTCGAGGCCGTGGCCGGCTTCGGTATCCGCGGTCGGGTCGCCGGCACCGATGTGGCCGTCGGCGCGCGGCGCTATATGGAGCAGCTGGGCGCGGACATCGAGCCGGATCAGGCGGCGGAGGCCGACGCCCTGGCCCGGCGTGGGCGGACGCCGATGTACGTCGCCGTCGACCGTCGCGTCGCCGGTCTGGTGGCGGTCTCCGACCCGATCAAAGATGGCGCGGTGGACGCCGTGGCGGCCCTGCAGGGGCTGGGGCTGCGCACGGTGATGCTCACCGGCGATGACCGCGCCACCGCCGAGGCGGTGGCCGCCGAGCTGGGCATCCGCGAGGTGCGCGCCGAGGTGCTGCCAGCGGACAAGGAGACGGCGATCCGGGATCTACAGGCCGAGGGGCGGCACGTGGCCTTCGTCGGTGACGGCATCAACGACGCGCCGGCCCTGGCGCGGGCGGACGTGGGGGTGGCCGTGGGCACGGGCACCGACGTGGCCATCGAGGCCGGCGACGTGGTGATCATGGCCGGCGATCCGCGCAGCGTGGCGCGCGGTCTGGGACTGGCCCGTCAGACCTTCCGGACCATCCGGCAGAACCTGTTCTGGGCTTTCGTCTACAACGTGACCCTGATGCCGGTGGCCGCGGGGGCGCTGTACCCGTTCTTCGGTGTGCTCCTCTCGCCGATGATGGCCGCCGGGGCGATGAGCCTCTCGAGCCTGCTGGTGGTGACCAACAGTCTGCGGTTGCGCCGGACGGTGCTGCCCGGCGGAGGGCTGGAGCCGGCGCCGGCGCCGGGGCGCTGAGCCGGGCCGCTCAGCCGCCGAGCAGCGGGCCCAGGTAGGCGGCGGTGTGGGATGCCTCTGCGGTGGCGACGGTCTCCGGCGGGCCGGCCGCCAAGACCTGCCCGCCGCCGTCGCCCCCCTCCGGGCCGAGGTCGATGATCCAGTCCGCGCAGCGCATGATGTCCAGATCGTGCTCGACCACCACCACTGTGTTGCCGTGGTCGCAAAGGCGCTGGAGCACCGCCAGCAGCTGCTCCACGTCGGCGAAGTGCAGCCCGGTGGTCGGCTCGTCGAGGATGTAGAGGTTGCGGCCGTGCTCGCGCCGGGAGAGCTCCCGGGCCAGCTTCACGCGCTGCGCCTCGCCGCCGGAGAGGGTCGTCGCGCTCTGCCCCAGGCGCAGGTAGCCCAGGCCCACCTCGCGCAGGGTTTCAAGCTTGCGCCGGATGCCGGGGACCGCCTCGAAGAAGTCGTGGGCCTGGTCCACGGTCATCTCCAAGACCTCGTGGATGGTGTAGCCGCGGTAGCGGATCTCCAGGGTCTCGCGATTGAAGCGGGTGCCGTGGCAACTATCGCAGGCTACGTAGAGATCCGGCAGCAGGTGCATCTCGACGCGCACCACGCCCTCACCCTGGCACGCCTCGCAGCGCCCGCCCTGGACGTTGAACGAGAAGCGCCCCGGCTTGTAGCCACGGGCCCGTGCCTCGGGCGTGGCCGCGAAGAGCTCGCGCACCGGGCCGAAGACCCCGGTGTAGGTCGCCGGATTGGAGCGCGGCGTCCGGCCGATGGGGCTCTGGTCGATATCCACCACCTTCTCGAAGTGCTCAAGCCCTTGGAGGCCGTCGTGCTCCGCAGGGCTGGTCTGGGCGCCGTTGAGATCGCGGGCGGCGCTGCGGTAGAGGGTGTCGTTGATCAGCGTCGACTTGCCGGAACCGGACACCCCGGTTACGCAGGTCAGCAGGCCCACGGGGATTTCGGCGCTCACGTCCTGCAGGTTGTGGCCGCGGGCGCCGGTGATCCGCACCCAGCGTTCGTCCTCCGGCGGTCGCCGGCGCTGCGGCAGCGGGATGCTGCGCCGGCCGCTGAGGAAGGCACCGGTGACCGAATCCGGGTGCTCGGCGACCGCCTGTGGCGGGCCCGCGGCCACGACCGTGCCACCGTGGACGCCCGCTCCGGGCCCCATGTCGATGATGTGATCGGCGGCGCGCATGGCATCCTGCTCGTGCTCGACCACGATGACGCTGTTGCCCAGATCGCGGAGCCGGCGCAGGGTGTCGAGTAGCCTGCCGTGGTCACGGGGGTGGAGCCCGATGGAGGGTTCGTCGAGGACGTAGAGCACTCCCACCAGGCCGGCGCCGATCTGGCTGGCCAAGCGGATGCGCTGGGCCTCCCCGCCGGATAGCGTTTCCGCCGCCCGGTCGAGGGTCAGGTAGCCCAGCCCCACATCCTCCAGGAACCCGAGACGCTGCCGGATCTCCTCGAGGATTGGCCGGGCGATGGCCCCGCGGGCGCCCTCCGGCTCCAGGGCCCGCGCACGCTCGCGGGCAACATGGATCGGCAGCGCCGCGATCTCTGGCAGGTTGTAGCCCTCCACCCGCACGTTCCGGGCGCGCTTGTTGAGCCGTCCGCCGCGGCACTCCGGGCAGGTGCGTTGCGCCATGAAGCGGCCCAGCTCTTCTCGCACCGTGGCGGAGTCGGCCTCGCGGAAGCGTCGCTCCAGGTTGGGGATGACACCTTCGAAGGGGTGGACCCGCTCCGTGTGACCGTTGCGGCCGGGGTAGCGGAAGGTGATCGGCTCGTCCCCCGAGCCGTAGAGGATGCAGTCCCGGGTCGGCTCCGGCAGTTCGGCCCACGGGGTCTCGAGGCTGAATCCGTAGTGCGCGGCCAGCCCCTCCAGGATGGCGAAGTAGTAGAGGTTGCGCCGGTCCCACCCGCGGATCGCTCCTTCGGCGGGCGTGAGCTGGGGGCGGCTGACCACCCGCTCCGGGTCGAAGAAGTGCTGTGTCCCCAGGCCGTCGCAGGTCGGGCAGGCGCCTTCCGGGTTGTTGAACGAGAACATGCGCGGCTCCAGCGGCTCCACCGCGTGGCCGCACTGCGGGCAGGCCGGCTGCGCGGAGAAGGCCAGCGGCTCGCGCTCGGGCGCGTCCATCCAGGCGGCCCGTACGACGCCTTCGCCGATGCGAAGCGCCGTCTCGATGGAGTCGGCCAGCCGCCCGGCCAGGTCGTCGCGCACGCGGAAGCGGTCGATCACCGCCTCGATGTCGTGCTTGCAGTCCCCATCGAGCTGGGGTAACGGGTCGAGCTCGACGACCCGGCCGTCGATCCGCACGCGGATGTAGCCCTGGCTGCGCAGCTGTTCCAGCGTGCGCTGCTGTTCGTCCGGGTGCCAGTCGGCTGCCGGGGCGAGCAGCATCATCTTGGTGCCCGCGGGCTCGGCGAGGATGCGATCGACCATCTCCGAGACGCTGCTCGCCTCCAGCGCCACCTGGTGCTCGGGGCAGTAGGGGGTGCCGGCGCGGGCGAAGAGCAGGCGCAGGTAGTCGTGGATCTCGGTGACGGTGCCCACCGTGGAACGGGGGTTGTGGGACGCCGACTTCTGCTCCACGGAGATCGCCGGGGAGAGACCCTCGATGTGGTCCACGTCGGGCTTGTCCATCATCGACAGGAACTGCCGCGCATAGGCCGAGAGGGACTCGACGTAGCGCCGTTGCCCTTCGGCGTACAGGGTGTCGAAGGCCAGCGACGACTTCCCGGAACCCGAGGGCCCGGTGATCACCACCAGGCGGTTGCGCGGGATGTCGATATCCAGGTTATCGAGGTTGTGGGTGCGGGCGCCGCGGATGCGGATATGGTCCATGCTGCTCTCGACGCGGGATAGCGGGCGAACCCTCTACGGTATCGCGCCGCCGGCATCCTGTCAGGTTGCCGGTGCCAAGGGGGTCGGTTTCGCCGCGCCGGCAAAACCTTTACATTGAGGCCACCTGCGGGGTGACGCACAGGGAGGGTGTGCACCCTGCTCGCCCGACCGCCCAGCGGTTCTCGATCCCACTGTTCAGTAAAGCATTTTTTTTGGAGGAGCACGGCCATGGCCAGCAGAGGTGTCAACAAGGTCATCTTGATCGGCAACCTGGGGAGGGACCCCGAGGTTCGATATACCGCGTCGGGTAGCGCGGTGGCCAATCTCGCCCTGGCAACCTCGGATACCTGGCGCGACCGTCAGACCGGTGAGCAGCAGGAGCGCACCGAGTGGCATCGCGTGGTCATGTTCAACCGGCTTGGCGAGATCGCCGGCGAGTATCTGCGCAAGGGCAGCAAGGTCTATATCGAGGGGCGCCTGCAGACGCGCAAGTGGCAGGATCAGAATGGCCAGGACCGCTACACCACGGAGATCGTCGCCAACGAGATGCAGATGCTCGACAGCCGAAGCGGCGGTGGTGGTGCCCCGATGGGCGGCGGCGAGCAGCGCCCGGCCCAGGCCCCAGCGGGGGATGCCGGCGGCGGCAGCGGCGGTAGCGGCGGCGGCATGCAGGAGGCGCCGGCGGATTTCGACGACGACATCCCGTTTTGAAGGACATGCGCCAAGACTCGTAAAGATTCTTGGGATCTCTAGGCTGGGGCGTCCGCGTAGCGCGGGCGCTCAGCCTCTGCCTACCCCGCTTTCGAGCGTCAACAACGGTCTTAGTTGATAGCCCCGGGTTCTCTCGCCCGCGTTGCCGGGCGTGCGGTGCAGGCCCCGCTTACTGGCCGGATTCCGTCAGGGACAAGGTGACCAGCAGCTGGCGCTTCGCGGCGTCCGTGCGTACCTCCGTGACACAGACCCGGTTGAAGACGCCTGTGGGCAGCGGGCCGGACCACTCCTGCTGATCGAGCCACCGGTGGATGTGCACGCGGGCCCGGGTGCCGATGATCTCCATCTCGGGCATGCGGCCGAGCGCCTTCAGGACGAAGGGGGCAGCGAAGAAGGGCGTGGTGCGCTCGAGGTGCAGCTCTACGCAGGGACCGGCGGTCCCCGGCGGTGGCGCCACGGCGATGAAGGTCACCGAGAAGGGGATCCACACCCCCTTCCTTTTCTCGCCGCTGACCACGATGCGCCCACCTTGGCGGATGCGCAGGGCCAGGTGGCGTAGGCTGGGGTCCCGGACCCCGGTGACCGTGCGCGCCATGGCGCGCTCCGGGATGGGGACGCAGACGCTACGCTGGCGCAGCCGCTCCACGATGCGCGAACCGGTCCGGATCAGCTCCTCGGGGTGCAGGTGTTCCATCCTCGCTCCTGGCGGCTCGGGTTGGCCGGCGGGGTTCCGTCCCGCGGGCCGGGCCAGTATGCCACTACGCTAGGGGGTGGCGGCGAGCCGTGCGCCTTTGGCTCGGCTGTCGGATGCGCGTCGCCGGTGCGATCCTGGGCGATCACGCATCGGTACGGGTTTGGGTTCCTCTGGAGGAGATGAGCATGAAGCGGTGCATTCGCTGGTCCGTTTTGATCCTGGTCCTGGCGCTGCTGGCCGCCGGTTGCGAGCGCGGCCAGTCCGGCCCCACCGAGCAGGAGGTTCGCGAGCTGCTGTTCGAGGACGACTCCGAGCTCTACCTCGGCGACGTGAAGGTCTTCGAGTTGGTGGACTTCGAGCTGGTCTCCACCCACGAGCGCGACGACGGCTCCTACCTGATCCGCGTGCGCAAGGAGGTGGCCATCACCGAGGATGGTGTCGAGTTGTTGCGCGATCCCGGGGCCTTCGGCGACCGGGCCTTCAGTACCGATACGCCGCTGGACAGCCTGGAGATGGTCCTCTCGCTGTGGGGGTTCGCCCTGCGCCAGGCCGGCCAGGTGGAGCCGGGCAGCACCATGGAGCACAAGGACGAGCTGGAACTGGTGCGGACGGATCAGGGCGAGTGGCGGATCTGGTAGGATCCCGGGCGGTCGGCGCGGCGGTCCGGTACGGGCGCTCGCCGGCCCGCAGCAGTCAGCCGCCACCCGTGAGGCCCCCCATGCGAGGCATCCGCAGTGCCGTTTACGACGCCTTGATCCTCCGGCTTACCGCCCGCTGGTACGCGGCGGTGCTTGAGCAGCTGCCGGCGGGGGCGCATGTGTTGGATGTCGGCGTCGGGACGGCAGGCGCCTTGCTGGCCAACGCCGGGCAGTTGCGCGAGCGGGATCTGCGGGTGACCGGGGTCGATATCGACGGCGACTACATCGAGCGGGCCCGCCGCCGGGTTGCCGCCTCCGCGGTGGCCGATCGGGTCACGCTTCGCCACGAGTCCGTCTACGACCATCATGGCGGGCCCTACGACGCGGTCTACTTCTCGGCCAGCTTCATGCTCCTGCCGGAGCCGGAGCGGGCCCTGCGCCACGGCTGCAAGCTCCTGCGTCCGGGAGGACGCCTGGTGTTCACCCAGACCATCCAGCGGCGGCGTGCTCCGTGGCTCGAGCGCCTCAAGCCCATGCTCAGGCGCCTGACCAGCATCGATTTCGGGCGCGTGACTTATGAGGAGCCGTTCCGGGCCCAGCTTCGGGCCGCTGGCCTCGAGCTGGAGCGCTTCGAAACCCTCGCCGAGCACGGCGGGCGCGCCTCCTGTTTGGTGCTGGCCCGGCCGGGGGGCGACGCGTCGGGTACCTGAGCCACCGCCCTGTACGGCGCATGGGGCGTCGGGTACGCTAGAGCCCGTTTGATCCCCGGTCCATCTGCGCGAGAGGAAGGATACCCGTGCGAATCCTCGTCACCGGCGTGGCCGGTTTCATCGGCATGCATTTGGCCCGGCAGCTGATCGAGGCGGGCCATCAGGTCGTCGGCATCGACAACCTCTGCGACTACTACGACGTCACCCTCAAGCAGGCGCGCCTCGACGAGCTGCGCCGCTGCGGCGGGGACTTCTACTTCGCCCGCGTCGATCTCGCCGATGCCGCGGGTATCGACGCGCTCTTCCGCGAGGGGCGTTTCGATCGCGTCATCCATCTGGCCGCTCAGGCCGGGGTGCGCTACTCGCTGGACAATCCGCGCGCCTATCTGGACAGCAACCTGGTGGGCTTCGGCAACATCCTCGAGGGCTGTCGCCACCACGACGCCGGGCACCTGGTCTACGCCTCGTCGAGTTCGGTTTACGGCGCCAATACGCGCATGCCGTTCTCGGTCCACGACAACGTGGACCATCCAGTTTCGCTCTATGCGGCCACGAAGAAGTCCAACGAGCTGATGGCGCACACGTATGCGCACCTCTATCGCCTGCCGGTGACCGGCCTGCGCTTCTTCACCGTCTACGGCCCTTGGGGGCGCCCGGACATGGCGCCCTTCAAGTTCACACGGGCGATCCTCGCCGGGGAGCCTATTGAGGTCTACAACTACGGGCGCATGCGCCGTGACTTTACCTACATCGACGACATTGTCGACGGCGTCCTGCGCGTGATGGACACCCTGCCGGAGCCGGACCCGGCATTCTCCACCGATGCTCCGGACCCGGCGCGCAGCAATGCCCCCTACCGGGTCTACAATATCGGCAATCACCGGCCGGTGGCCCTCGAGGATTTCATCGCGGTGCTCGAGCAGGCCTGCGGGTGCCGGGCGGAGCGCCGGGAGCTGCCCATGCAGCCGGGGGACGTGGCCGCGACGTGTGCTGAGATCGACGATCTGACCGCCGCCACGGGGTGGCAGCCCCGCACGGAACTCGAGCAGGGGCTGCCGCGGTTTGTGGCCTGGTATCGAGCGTTTTACGGGGTCTGAGAGCAGGCCCCTCATGGAGTGGAGTGAATCATGAAGGTCACGATCTTCGGCAGCGGCTACGTGGGTCTGGTTACCGGGACCTGTTTCGCCGATGCCGGCAACGATGTCGTCTGTGTTGATATCGACGCGGAACGGGTGGCGCAGCTTCGGAGCGGCGAGGTTCCCATCTATGAGCCGGGACTCGACGAGATGCTCTCCTTCAACCAGGAGGAGGGCCGGTTGCGCTTTACCACCGACGCCGCCGAAGGGGTTCACCACGGGCTGTTCCAGTTTATCGCCGTGGGCACGCCGCCGGACGAGGACGGCTCGGCGGATCTGCAGCATGTGCTCGCCGTGGCCCGCAGCATCGGTCAGCACATGAACGACTACCGCGTGGTGGTCAACAAATCCACCGTGCCGGTGGGCACGGCGGACCGGGTGCGCGCCGCCCTGGGCGAGGAGCTCGCCGCCCGTGGGGAGCAGCTCGAGTACGACGTCGTCTCCAACCCGGAGTTCCTCAAAGAGGGGGCGGCCATCGACGACTTCGTCAAGCCGGACCGCATCATCGTGGGCACCGACAATCCGCGCACCGGCGAGTTGATGAAGGCCCTCTACGCCCCGTTCAACCGCAACCACGACCGGCTGCTGACCATGGATGTGCGCGCCGCGGAGCTGACCAAGTACGCCTCCAACGCGATGTTGGCGACCAAGATCAGCTTCATGAACGAGCTCTCTAGCCTGGCCGAGCGCCTGGGGGCCGACATCGAGCAGGTTCGGGTGGGGATGGGCTCCGATCCGCGGATCGGCTACCACTTCATCTACCCGGGGTGTGGCTACGGCGGCTCCTGTTTCCCCAAGGATGTCAAGGCACTGACACACACCGCCCACGAGTACGACTACCGGCCCGAGCTGCTTGAGGCGGTGGAGAACGTCAACGACCGGCAGAAGCGGTTGCTGGTGCGTCGGCTGCACGCCCACTTCGGGGAAGATCTTGCCGGGCGTACCTTCGGTCTCTGGGGGCTGGCATTCAAGCCGAATACCGACGACATGCGCGAGGCCCCCAGCCGTGTGGTCATGGAGGCGCTCTGGGAAGCCGGCGCGCGGGTGCAGGCCTACGACCCCGAAGCGATGGATGAGGCCGAGCGCGTCTACGGCAACCGCCAGGACCTGGAACTCTGCGACAACCTCTACGATGCCGTGGAGGACGCCGATGCGCTGATCGTCTGCACCGAGTGGCAGGTCTTCCGCAGCCCTGATTTCGAACGTATCCGCGATGCCCTGCGCCAACCGGTGGTGTTCGACGGGCGTAACGTCTACCCGCCATCGATGATGGAGGCCCTCGGCTTTACCTACTACGGTATGGGGCGGGGCGAGAGCATCCGCCGCCCCCTCTAGGCGGGGGTGCCGCGGGGCTTGAAACCGGCGGCGGCTGCCTCGATGACCGAGGGTGTGTGAGGCGATAGAGGATGGACCGTGCATGACGACCGCGCTGACGCACTCTCCGGTCTGGCAAGAGTTGCTTGACCAGGATGATGCCGGGCACGCCGGTGCGCTCCTTGAGACCGATCCGGGACGCGCCGAGCGGTACTGCTTGGACCACGACGATCTGCGCGTGGACCTTTCGCGCCACCCGCTCACCGATGCCACCTGGGAGCGGCTGCTGCGCCTGGCCGAGGAGCGCGGGCTGCCCCAGCGCATCGAGGCGCTGTTCTCGGGAGAGACGGTCAACGAGTCGGAGGGTCGGCCGGCCCTGCACACGGCGCTGCGCAGCAGTCCCGACGCCTGCGTGAGGGTGGACGGCGAGGACGTGATCCCGGCGGTCCACGAGGAGCTGAGGCGCATGGGCGCCTTCGTTGAGGCGCTGCGCGGGGGCGGGATCTGTGGCTACGACGGCCGGCCGCTGCGCCATGTGGTGAATATCGGGATCGGCGGTTCCGAGGCCGGAGTGACCATGGCCCACCAGGCCCTGGCCGATGGCGACGAGCCGCTGCGGCTGCATACCGTCTCCGGGGTCGATGGCCGCGAGCTGGCGGCTGTCTGGGACCGTATCGATCCGGCTGAGACCCTCTTCTGTGTCGCTTCCAAGTCTTTCTCCACCCTGGAGACACTGACCAACGCCCGGACCGCCTGGGCGTGGCTGGAAGCCGAGGCCGGGCGTCCGGTGCCTGAGCAGTTCGTCGGCATCTCGGCCAGCGATACCGCCATGGCCGAGTTCGGCATCCCCGCCGAGCGCCGTTTCCGGATCTGGGAGTGGGTCGGCGGGCGCTACTCGCTACCGTCGGCCATGGGGTTGCCACTGGCGGCGGTCATCGGCATGGAACGCTTCAACGAGTTGCGCCGCGGCATGCGCGCCATGGACGAGCACTTTCGCAGTGCGCCGGCGGCGCGGAACATCCCGCTGCTGTTGGGGCTCCTCGGGGTCTGGCAGATCAGCCTGCGCGGCGCCACCGGGCATGTGGTGCTGCCCTACCATCCGGGGCTGCGCCGGTTGCCCGCCTATTTGCAGCAGCTGGATATGGAAAGCCTCGGCAAGTCGGTCACGCGGGACGGGCAGCCGGTCGATTACCCCACCGGCACCAGTTGCTGGGGCGAGGTGGGCATCAACGGGCAGCACTCCTTCTTCCAGTGGCTGCACCAGGGCACCGGCCGGGTGATCGCCGAGTTTCTGGTCCCGGTGGAGGAGAGCGGGCTGCCCGGGCGCCACGCCGGGCTGAACCTGGCCAGTGCCCTGGGGCAAGTCCAGGCGCTGTGCCAGGGGCAGGCCCCTCGGGGAGAAGGGCCGGAGGCCGAACATCACCGCTATGAGGGCAATCGACCGGTCACGCTGGTCCTCTTCCGTCGGCTCGATGCCTTTACGCTGGGGCGGTTGCTCGCGCTGCACGAGCACCGGGTCTTTGTCCAGGCGAGCGTCTGGGGGATCAACCCGTTCGACCAGTGGGGGGTCGAACTCGGTAAGCGTGTGGCCAAGGAGTTGGCACCGGCTGCCTGCGGCGAGGCGCCACCGCCTGCGGAGGCGGATGCCGCCACCCGTCTTGCGCTGCGCTGGGCCGGGTCGCCGGGTACCGGGGCGTAGCCCTGCGGGCGTGTTGACATCTCTTTTGAGCGCTTCTAAAGTAAGAATCAAAGATTAGAAGCGTTCAAAGGTGTAGCCATGAAGCCCGCAACCGCGCTCCGTAGCCGGATCGCCCGCAGTGCGCGCCGCCCGGCGGCCAATCAGTCGTGCTGTGGCTGCCACGGGCGTCGGCGCGGGTGGCTGGACGTGGGCGATCGCAGCAGGGAAACTGACCAGCATGAAAGACATCGACAAGCCGAAGGGGCCGGTTACGCCTGGGGGCAGGCGTGGCTGGCGGGTGGCCCGCGCTAGGCACGGGTTGCTGGGGCTAGCTGCCGCTTTGGTGCTGATCCCATGGAGCGCCGCGGCCGCGGAGCAGCTGCGTGTGGCTGCCACCTTCACCATTCTGGCGGACCTGGTTGAGCAGGTCGGTGGGGAGCGGGTGACGGTCAGCAGCCTCACCCCGGTGGACGCCGAGGTTCATGAGTGGGAGCTGCAGCCGAGCAACTTCCGGGATCTTGAGCGGGCCGACTTGGTCTTCTACAACGGCTACGACTTGGAGCAGTGGATGCGCCAGGTGCGTGCCACTGCCGGGGATGGCGTGCCGGTTATTGCCGTGGCCGAGCGCTCTGGTCATGCGACCCTGCCGATCCGTACCGGCGACTTTGAGGGCGATCCGGATCCGCATCTGTGGATGGATCCGCGCGCCGTCGAGGGCTATGTGGATGCCATCCGCGACGCCCTGATCGAGCTCGACCCCGAGGGCAAGAACGTCTACCGCGACAATGCGGCCGCTTACCGGGACGAGCTGGAGGCGCTCTACGAGGAGCTCAAGGAGCGCCTCGAGGCCGTCCCCGAGGGGCGGCGCTTCCTGGTCACCAGCGAGGCGGCCTTCCCGTATTTCGCCGACGCCTTTGGCTTCGAGCACGATGGGATCTGGGGCACCAACGCCGAGCAGGAGGGGTCGCCCCGGCAGATCATGCGGGTCATCGACCGGGTCCGCGAGTGGCAGCCGGCAGCGGTGTTCTGGGAGAGCACCATCTCGGATCGCCACGTCCGATCGGTGGCCGACGAGACCGGCACCGAGATCGCTGGTCCCCTCTACGTCGATTCGCTCAGCGGACCGGATGGTCCGGCCGCCAGCTACCTGCAGCTGATGCGCCACAACGCGACGACCATCGTCCGCGCGCTGACGGAGTAGGGCGGGGCGGTTTGGCGGATCACGCGGGTAGACC
>NZ_NHSN01000028.1 GCF_016653405.1 Halorhodospira halophila | reverse complement strand
ACGCGGGTAGACCAGCGGCGGGGGCGGGGCGTGGTGAAGGCGTCGCGGCCATCGAGGCCGAGGGGCTTTGTGCCGGTTATCACGGCGTGGATGCAGTGGCGGATGCCCATCTGCGCATTCCCGCCGGTGAGCTGGTGGCCCTCGTTGGCCCCAACGGTGCCGGCAAGTCCACGCTGCTCAAGCTGATCATGGGCCTGATCCGGCCGCGCTGCGGGCGCATCCGCATCGGCGGTCGGGCGCCCGGTCAGGCGCGCGGTGCCGGGGACGTGGCCTACATGCCGCAGCACGAGACCCTCGACTGGGACTTCCCCGCTTCGGTGCGTGACGTGATCTTCTCGGCCCGCTACCCGAGTCTGCGCCGCTCCGGCGTGCAGCGCTGGCTGCCGCGGCGGTTGCTTGGGGCGGAGCACCACGAGGCGGTGGCCGAGGCGCTGTCGGCGACGGCCATGGCGGAGCTGGCCGACCGGCACATCAGCGAACTCTCCGGGGGGCAGAAGAAGCGCGTGCTGCTCGCGCGTGCCCTGGCGCAGCAGGCGCGGCTGTTGCTCCTCGATGAGCCGCTGGTTGGGGTCGACCGTTCCAGCGAGGCACTGATCTTCGAGGTGCTGCGCGATCTGCGTGCCGCCGGTCGAACCGTGGTACTGGTTACCCACGACATCGCCGGGGCGCGGCGCCACGCCGATCGGCTGGTGCTGTTCAATCGTTCGGTGATTGCCTCGGGGCCTCCGGAAGAGGTCATGACCGACGAGCGCTCGCTTCTGCGTGCCGCCGATCCGCTCTTCGCCCGTGGGCTTCAGGAGGCGGACTGATGGCGTGGGCGGAGGCCGTGATCGACTTCCTGCTGGCTGGACTGATGGCCGTTGTGGGTCTGCTGCCCGAGCCGCTGGCCGAGCCGTTCAGCTATCAGTTCATGCAGCGCGCCCTGCTCACCGCCATCGCCGTCGGGCTGGTCTGCGGGGTGCTCTCCTGCTTCGTGGTCCTCAAGCGCTGGGCCCTGCTCGGGGATGCCATCTCCCATGCGGTGCTGCCCGGGGTGGCCATCGCCTACCTGCTCGGCTGGCCGTTCTTCATCGGCGCCTTCCTGGCTGGCGCGCTGACCTCGCTGGGGATCGGCTTCATCGAGCGGACCACCCGCCTGAAGTCCGATACCGCCATCGGCATCATGTTCACGGCGGCGTTTGCCTTGGGGGTGGTGATCATCAGCCAGGTGGCCACCTCCACCCACCTGATGCACGTGCTCTTCGGCAACGTGCTGGGTGTGGACCGCGCGGCGCTGCTGCTCACCCTGGGCGCCGGTGTGATCGCGCTGCTGGCCGTGGCCTTGGGTTACAAGGCGCTGTTCGCCTACACCTTCGACGAGATCCACGCCCGGGCGTTGGGCATGAATACGGCCGTGATCCACTACGGCCTGATCCTGCTCCTGACCCTGACCATCGTCGCCAGCCTGGAGACGGTGGGCATCATCCTCGTGGTGGCCATGCTCATCACGCCGGGGGCGACCGCCTACCTGCTCACCGACCGGCTGACCCGCATGATCGTCCTGGCCGCCTTCTGTGGTGTCACTGCCGCGGTCGTGGGGCTCTATCTGGCCTACCACTTCGACGTCGCCTCGGGCGGGGCGATGGTGCTGGTTTCCGCAACGCTGTTCCTGGTGGCGCTGCTGGTTGCCCCCCGTCACGGCCTGCTGCCGCGGTGGGTGCGCCGCTGGCGGGCGCTGGCTGCCGGCTAGCGGCTTTGTATACTAAGGGGGGACAAGCCCGTTCCCAGGGAGGTGGCCGTGGTGTCCATCCGAATCCTTTTGCCGGTGGTGGCGGCCGGGCTGTTGCTAGGGTGTGCGGGCACCGTGCCCGACCCGGTACGCACTGCTCCGGACGAAGCCCCCTCCCTAGCCCAGGTGCGTGCGGATGGCGCCAGCGCCCACGACGGCGAGCGGGTGCGCTGGGGCGGGGAGATCGTCGAGGTGCGCAACGAGGCCGACGCCACCTGGCTGGAGATCGTCGAGCGTCCCCTGCGCCGCGGCGGCGAGCCGCGCGATGCCGACCGCACCGAGGGGCGGTTCCTGGCGCGGGTGGACGGCTTTCTTGAGCCGACCCTCTACGCGCCCGGCCGGCAGTTCACCGTCTCCGGTTCCCTGGATGGGACCGTGAAGGGGGCCATCGGGGAGTACGCTTACACCTACCCGGTGGTAGCGGTCCAAGCCCATCACCTCTGGCAGGAGCCGGCCGATCCCAAGCGCACCACGCCGCGCTCCTATCGCTACGATCCGTGGTACGACCCCTGGTATGGCGATCCCTGGTACCGCCATCCGGGGTATCCCTACTACTACGGGCCCTATCGGCGGCCGTACTGGTGATGGTTGCCGTGGCGCTGTCCCTGGGACGGTCCCCTGCCCGCGCGGCGCGCTGGCTCCTGCTGGCGGCGGTGGCAGGCGTAGCCCTTTTTGGCTGCGCCACCGGGGCGCCCTTCGAGCGTAATGATGACCTGATGGCCGATCTGACCGCGCGCGAGGCCGCTGCCGCCGGCGAGGCAGTCATCGGTAGCCAGGTCCTCTGGGCAGGGCGTATCCTCCAGGTGGAACACTTGGAAGAGACGACCCGGCTCGAGGTGGTGGGGTACCCGCTGGATCGCGCCCAGCGACCCCGCACGGCGGCCTCGCCCGAGGGGCGTTTCCTAGTGGATTACCCGGGCTTCCTGGAGAGCGCCGACTACCGCCCCGGGCGGTTGATCACGGTGCGCGGTGCGGTGGATGCCCTACGCACCGGACGGGTGGGTGAGCAGGCGTTGACCTATCCGGTGGTCGCCACCGAGGACGTCCACCTCTGGCCACCGGCGACGGCCACCAGGAGCCAGCCGCAGGTTCGCTTTGGTGTGGGAGTGATGTTCTCGCGATGACGGATACGCTGATCGACCCGGCGCGCAGCGCTCTGTTGCTGATCGATCTCCAGGAGCGTTTGCTGCCGGCCATCGATGGCGGCGAGCAGGTGGTCGCCGCCGCGGACTGGCTGGCGGGGGTCGCCCACGAGCTCGGCCAGCCCGTCCACGCGACCGAGCAGTATCCGGAACGCCTCGGCCCGACCGTTGCGGCGCTCGCCCGCTCGGTGCCGGCGTCCCGGCGTCATACCAAGATGCACTTCGCCTGGACCCGCGACCCCGAAGCCGCCGGTATCCGCCTGCCGGAGCAGGTGGTCATCGCCGGCACGGAGGCCCACGTCTGCGTCCTGCAGACGGCACTGGGTTTGCAAAAATCCGGTCACCAGGTCTTCGCCGTCGCCGAGGCGGTCGGCTCGCGCCGGCCCGCGGATCGCGAGCTCGCCCTGGCCCGCATGCGCCAGGCCGGTGTGGTGGTGGCGGGGGCTGAGATGGTGGCCTTCGAGTGGCTGCAATGCGCCGGCACCGAGGCATTCCGGCGGCTGTTACCGCGGCTGCGCGAAGGCTGGCAGCCCGCCGCCCGATCTTGAAGCAGAGGAGCCGGCCCATGTCCGATCACCCCGTCATCGACCTGGAAGAGTTGCTCGACAATCTCGGTCGCGATGAGCAGCTGGCGGACATGCTGCTCGAGCGCATGCAGGAAGACCTTCCGTCTCGCCTGGCGGCCCTGCGCGAAGCCCTGGAGCAGGGTGATCCGCAGGCGGTCCACGCGATCTCTCACCCCGTCAAGGGGGCTCTGGCCAGTGTGCGCGCCGTCGAGGCACGGGAGTGCGCCCGTCGCCTCGACGATGCTGCCCGCACCGGCGATCTGCAAACGGCCTGGGGCTGTCTGCCCGAACTCGAGCGGGCCGCCGAGCGGCTCGAGGCCGCCATCGACGCGCGGCGCGCGCGCACCTCCTGATCCCCCGCGTGTGGCGCTGTGGCGGTGAGGTATGCCACTCAAGTTAATGCCGCCTCTTGCCGTTAGCGATGATGACGGGCAATCTCAACGGACAACCGGCAAACGCGTAGGGACATCATGGCGGCCCACCAGCACATCGATCTGGGCGAACAGCTCGATATCACCGTGGCGGCGACCCTCAAAGAGACCCTGGCCGACGCGCTGTCCTCCGGGCAGCCCGTGGCACTGGATGGTGCACGGCTGCAGCAGGTTGACGCCGCCGGCGTCCAGCTGCTCGCTGCCTTCGCACGGGCGGCGGCGAGCCGCGCCGGCTGGTCGTGGCAGGGCGGGGGGGCGCCGGCCCCGGTCACCGAGGCTGCCGCCGATCTCGGCCTGACCGATGAACTCGGGCCCGGCGGCGCAGCCCGCTAACCCCGACAGACTAAGGGAACGAGACGATGGCGAAGATCCTGGCGGTCGATGATTCCGCCTCCATGCGGCAGATGGTGACCTACACCCTCAAGCAGCAGGGCTACGAGGTCACCGAAGCGGTGGACGGCACGGACGCATTGACCAAGGCCAAGGCGGGCGGCTTCGACCTGGTGATCACGGACGTGAACATGCCGAAGATGGACGGCATCACACTGGTCCGTGAACTCCGCGGGCTGCCTACCTTCAAGTTTACGCCGATCCTGCTGCTGACCACCGAGTCGGCACCGGAAAAGAAGCAGGAGGGCAAAGCGGCCGGAGCCACCGGCTGGCTGGTCAAGCCCTTCGATCCGGACCAGCTGGTGAACACGATCAAGAAGGTGGTGCGCTGACGGAAGGCGCCCGGAGCGCCCGACGGGGGGGCGAGCGATGAGCGTAGATCTGAGCCAGTTCCTGCAGACCTTCTTCGAGGAGAGCTTCGAGGGGCTGGACACCATGGAGTCGGGCCTGTTGGAACTCGACCCGGAGCGTCCGGATCCGGAGACCCTCAACAACGTCTTTCGTGCCGCGCACTCGATCAAGGGGGGTGCCGGGACCTTCGGCCTGACCGCCGTCTCCGACTTCACCCACCGCATGGAGACATTGCTCGACCGCCTGCGCGACGGTCAGCAGGCGGTCACACCGGACGCCGTGAACGTGCTGCTCAATGCAGTCGATTGCCTGCGCAGCATGCTCGCGGCGATCCAGAGCGATCAGGCGCTGGACGCCGATGCGATCAGCACCGCGCAGCGTCAGCTCGATGAGCAGCTGGGTCAGACCCCCACTGGTACGGCATCCGGGGCTTCCGGCCCCGCCGGGGATACGGGTGGTGATCGTGGCAGCGCGGGCGGCGGCGGAGACGCGACCCCGCCGTCCGGCGGTGGCGGGTGGTGGATCCGCTTCGAGCCGCAGCCGCACCTTTTCGCTACCGGCAACGACCCGCGGCGCCTGTTTCTGGCGCTGCAGGATCTCGGCGAGCTCGAGGTCGAGTGCGACACCTCGGGGTTGCCGCCCTTCGAGCAGCTCGACCCGGAAACCTGTCAGCTGGCCTGGACGCTGCGCCTCTACGCCGACGTGACCGAGGCGGCGGTGCGCGAGGTCTTCGAGTGGGTCGAGGACGATGCCCGCCTCGAGATCCGTCCCCTTGAGGCTGCCGGGACGGAACCCGCCGCGGCGGCCGAGGGCGGCGCGGCCGCGGCTGTCGCCGCCGAGCCGGCCGCCGGCGCAGAGGCCGCGGCGCCGGCCGGTGGCGAGGGTCGCAAGTCGGCCGCACGCCGGGGCGGCGCGGGTGGGGGCGGGAGCAGCAGCTCCATCCGTGTCGACACCGAGAAGATCGACGCGCTCATCGACATGGTCGGCGAGCTGGTGATCACCCAATCGATGCTCAGCCAGATCGGCAAGGAGTTCACCGCCGAGCGTCTGGAAGAACTCCAGGACGGCCTCGCGCAGCTCGAGCGCAACACCCGCGAGCTGCAGGAGAACGTCATGCGCATCCGCATGGTGCCGATCAGCTTCGCCTACTCGCGGTTGCCGCGCATCGTCCACGACACCAGCCGTGCCCTGGGTAAGGCCGTCGATTTCCAGATGGAGGGCGAGCAGACCGAGCTGGACAAGACGGTGATGGAGAAGATCATCGATCCCCTGGTCCACTTGGTTCGCAACAGCGTCGACCACGGCATCGAGCTACCGGAGGAGCGCGCCGCCGCGGGCAAGCCGGAGACCGGCACCATCACCATCGAGGCGTACCACAAGGGCGGCAACATCATCATCGAGATCGCCGACGACGGTCGCGGTATCAACCGCGACAAGCTGCTTGGCAAGGCCCGTGCCGCCGGCCTGGTGGAAGATGGCAGCGAGCTGGCCGACGAGCAGATCTACGACCTGATCTTCCACCCTGGGCTTTCCACCCACGACCAGGCCACCGAGTACTCCGGCCGCGGCGTGGGTATGGACGTGGTCAAGCGCAACGTCCGCTCCCTTTCCGGCAACATCCATGTGCGCTCCACCCACGGCCAGGGGACGACGATCACCATCTCCCTGCCGCTGACGCTCTCCATCCTCGATGGGCAGCTCTTCCGGGTGGGGGATCAGACCTACATCATCCCGCTGGTCTCGGTCATCGAGTCGCTGCAGGTGGACGCCAGCAAGGTCAGCCGCGTGACCAGCCGCGGCGAGGTCTACCACTGGCGCGAGGGCTACGTGCCTATCGTCCGGCTGCACGAGCTCTTCGACACCGAGCCGGTGCGTCGTGAACTCGGAGGCGGGCTGATGGTGATCGTTGAGGACGAGGACACCTACCTCGGTGTCTTCGTCGACGACCTGCTCGATCAGCAGCAGGTGGTGATCAAGAGCCTGGAGGCCAATTACCTGCAGGTGCCCGGCATCGCCGGGGCGACCATCCTCGGCGACGGCACCGTGGCGCTGATCCTCGATATCGCCGGACTGATCGAGATGAGCCGCGGTGGCCGGCGTCAGCCCTACATCCCCGACCGGGAGGACAGCGATGAGGCCGCCTGAGCCCTTCGTGTCCGGGATCCCCCAGTTTCCAAGCGGAGAGCAGTCATGACTCAGGACAGCGAGCACGGAACCCTCGGAGACGACCGCAAGGCCGCCGCGCTCGGCAGCGGGGCGGATACCGTCGATGCCATGCAGGCGGCGGCCGACGGGGACCAGTACCTGACCTTCACGCTCGGGGAGGAGGAGTACGGTGTGGACATCCTGCGGGTGCAGGAGATCAAGGGCTGGCAGCGTGTCACTCCCATCCCCAACACGCCGCACTACGTCAAGGGCGTGATCAACCTGCGCGGCACCATCGTCCCGGTCATCGACCTGCGCGAACGCTTCGGCATGTCCGCCCAGGAGTACTCGAAGTTCACCGTGGTGGTGATGGTCCGCGTGGTTTCGGCGGGCGGTCGTGAGCGGATCATGGGGCTGGTGGTGGACGCCCTCTCCGAGGTCTACACGTTCCAGTCCGAGCAGATCCGGCCGGCCCCGGAGTTCGGCGCAGCGCTGCGCACCAATTTCCTCCGCGGGCTGGCCACGGTGGACGACAACAAGATGGTCATCATCCTCGATGTCGACGAGCTGCTCAGCGACGAGGATCTGGCCATCGCCGACGATCAGAGCCGGATCGCCGCGGTGGTTCGCGCGGACAGCGAAGGAGGCACGGAGCATGGCAACGACTGAAATGGGTGCCGGGGCGCCGCTGGAGACCGATCGCGACGCCCTCGAGCAGGCCGGCTGGCTGCCTCCGGAGCGCGTCGAGGAGCTGGTCGGGATCGTGGAGCAGATCGCGGAGGGCGATTACGCCAGCGTGCCCCCGGGGCAGTGTCGGGTCTCCGAGGCGTTGCACCGTCTCGCCGAGCAGCTCCTCGACCGGGATACCCGTCAGCTCTGCGAGACCGTGGAGTTGGCCGGCGAGGCGGCCGAGAGCCTGGTTGCGGCATCCGGGATGCGCATGACCATCCGCGAGACCAGCGAGCGTAGCCAGACCATCGCCTCCACCGCCGAGGAGCTGGCGGCCAGTGTGGACACCATCGCGGACAACAGCGCTGCGGTGGCGACCGAGACTGAGCGCGTGCAGGAGCTGGTGGATTCCGGCGACAAGGCCTCGCAGCAGACGGACCAGACCGTTCAGGAGATCGCCGGCCTGGCCGAGACTGCCTCGCAGCGGGTCAAGCAGCTGAACCAGGCCTCCAACGAGATCGGCTCGATCATCGAGCTGATCGAGGAGATCGCTTTCCAGACCAATATGCTCGCCCTCAACGCCTCGGTGGAGGCGGCGCGGGCCGGGCAGGCCGGCGCCGGCTTCTCGGTGGTCGCCCAGGAGGTGCGGCGGCTCGCGGACCAGACCAAGAGCGCCACGGTGGACATCGCCCAGCGCATCCGGACTCTTCGTGACGAAACCGAGGCCATCTCCGCCTCCGTCGAGGAGATGGGCGGTGCCGTCGAGCGGGGCCGCTCGGCCACGGGAGAGACGCGGGAGACCATGCAGCAGGTGGCCGAGCGCATGCGCGGGGTCACCGAGCACATCCACAACGTCTCCTCGGTGATCAACGAGCAGAAGGGCGCGGTGACCGACGTGGCCGAGTCGATCAGCGCGGTCACGGACCGGACCGAGCGCAACGTCACGGACGTGGAGCACACGCTGGAGGCCCTCGGCAAGTCCAACGCCATCCTCACCGAGCAGATCGGGCGTCAGGAGGAGCTCAATCTGCCGCGCTACTTCATCGAGCGCAGCAAGTTCGACCACGTGATGTGGAAGCGGCGCATCGCGGCGATGCTCGCCGGGCGTGAGGATGTCGATCACCGCGAGCTCACCGACCACCACGCTTGTCGCCTGGGCAAGTGGTACGACTTGGTGGAGGAGCCGTGGATCCGCAAGCTGCCCGCCTTCGTCGAGATCGAGACGCCGCACCGGGCGGTCCACGAGCACGGCAAGCAGGCCGCCAAGCTCTACAGCCAGGGCGAGGTGGACGCCGCGGCCGGTGAGCTGGAGCAGCTGGCCGACAACTCTCGCCAGGTCGTGGGTCTGCTCGAGCAGCTCGCCGATGAGATGGACCGGGCGCGTGGGGAGCGGGAATGAGCGCAGCCGGATCGCGCGTTACCTGCTTTCTGAACCAGAAGGGCGGGGTGGGCAAGACCACCTCCTCGGTGAACGTCGCCCACGCCCTGGCCCGGGCCGGGCGCGATGTGGTGGGTATCGACCTCGACCCCCAGGGCCACTTCGCCGCCAGCCTGGGGCTTGAGGGCCTCGATCCGGGGCTCGATGACGTCCTCTTCGATCAGGTGCCGCTGGCCGAGCGCCTGCAGCCCGCCCGGGAGAGGGTCCGTCTGGTGCCGCCGGGGCCGCGTCTGCCCGAGGTGGAGCAGATGGCCGGTGGGCGCGAGCGCGGCTGGCTGCTGCAGCGGGCCGTGGCGGGGCTCGACCCGTTCCCGGACTACGTGGTCATCGACTGCCCGCCCTCGTCGGGACTGCTGGCGATCAACGCGCTGCTCGCTACCGACGAGGTGGTGATGCCGGTCTCCTGCGACTACCTGGCCCTGGAGGGGTTGGCTGGGCTCATGCGCACCCTGATGCGGGTCGAGCGGGGGTTGGGTATCCACACCCGCAAGTGCGTCCTGGTGACCCGCTACAACGGTCAGCGCCGCCTGCCCAAGGAGGTACTCGGCAAGCTCAAGGAGTACTTCCCGGGCCAGGTCCTGAAGACGGCGGTGCGCGACAACGTCGCCCTGGCCGAGGCACCCGGGTTCGGGCAGACGATCTTCGAGTACCGCCCCGAGAGCAACGGGGCGAAGGATTACCGGGCGTTGGCCGAGGACCTGGAGCAACACCGGGTCTTTGAGCCGGCGGCCGAAGCGTAGAGGAGGAGCAGCCGTGGCGAAAAGCAGCGGATCGAGCGGCGGCGACAGGAAAAGTGGCGGCGAGAAGAAGCTCGGTCGCGATCCCCTGGCATGGATGAAGGACGACACGGAACAGCCGTCGGCACCCGAGGAGGCGTCAGCCGCCGGAGCGCCGACGGAGGCACAGGGCGAGGAGCCGGCCGCGGCGCCGGCGCACCAGCAGGTAGCGCAGACGCAGTCAGACAGCGGGGAGAGCACCATGGCGAGCAGCGACCAGAAAAGAACGATCACCGTCGACCGGGAGGAGTACATCGAGTACTACCGGGCCAAGAAGGCCATGCACACCGCGACCACGGCCTTCCTGATGACCAACCCGGACGGCACGATCCACTACGTCAACGAGCCGATGCAGGCCATGCTTGCGCGGCACGAGGCGCAGATCGTTGCGGTCAACCCCGGTTTCACCTCGCGGGATCTGGAGGATCGGCTCTCGCTCTTCGACCTGTTCCCGCAGCTACGCTCGGTGGCCGGGCAGATGCAGCGGATCCGCGACGACGCCCTGCACCAAGAGCTGCACGTCGGCGAGCTGCGTTTCAACGTCTACATCACCGGCGAGGACGACGAGGAGGGCAACTTCCTCGGCAATACGCTGGAGTGGTTCGACATCACCGAGGACTGGCACCGGCGCGACAACGAGAAGAAGGCGCAGCGCGACGTCGAGGCGCTGATCGAGCGGATCCAGGCCGGTGAGCTCAGTCACCGGGTGGAGACCTCGGAGATGTCCGAGGGGTTCATCCGGACCCTCAGCGAGGACATCAACATGGTCCTCGACGTTACGCAGGCCCCGGTGCGGGAGGTCATCCGGGTCATGGAACTGGTCTCCAAGGGGGACCTGACCCAGCAGATGCAGGGCGAGTTCAAGGGCGACTTCGGCCAGCTCCAGGACTGGGTCAACTCGACCATCGATGTGTTGCGCCGGACCGTGGACAGCGTGCGCGAGACCGCCAACGGCATCGCCAGCGCCTCCTCGGAAATCGCCCAGGGCAACCAGGATCTCTCCCAGCGGACCGAAGAGCAGGCCAGCTCCCTGGAGGAAACCGCCTCGAGCATCGAGGAGCTCACCTCGACGGTCAAGCAGACCGCCGACAACGCCCGCGAGTCCAATCAGCTCGCCACCTCGGCCCGTGAGCGGGCCGAGCGCGGACAGGACATCTCCGGCCAAGTGGTCGAGGCCATGGGGGCGATCAAGCAATCGAGCCGCGAGATCTCGGACATCATCACGGTCATCGACGAGATCGCCTTTCAGACCAACCTGCTCGCCCTCAACGCCGCCGTGGAGGCGGCCCGCGCCGGCGAGCACGGGCGCGGCTTCGGGGTGGTGGCCGCCGAGGTGCGCAACCTGGCCCAGCGCAGTGCCACCGCGGCCAAGGACATCAAGAAGCTGATCAACGACAGCGGTGAGAAGGTTGAGGACGGCACCCGCCTGGTCAACGAGTCCAACGAGACCCTCAAGGAGATCCTCGAGGCGGTGCAGACGGTGACCGACAAGGTCGCCGAGATCTCCGCGGCCAGCGAGGAGCAGTCCTCGGGCATCGACGAGATCAACAAGGCGGTCAGCCAGCTCGACGAGGTCACCCAGCAGAACGCCGCCCTGGTGGAGGAGGCCGCCTCCGCGGCCGAGTCCCTGGACGAGCAGTCGGACAACCTTGTGGAATTGATGTCCTTCTTCGGCGGCGGCGAGGAGACCCCGAAAGGCGGTGGCGCCAAGACGAACCGCTCCGGCCACGCTGGCCAGAAGAGCGGGCAGGCGACGGGCCAGGCCAAGGGCCAGGCGGGCGGCGGCGCCCGGGCCGGGCAGAGTGGCTCGCGTACCGGCACCGGTGCCGGCGGACAGCGCACCAGCGGTTCCGGCGGGCAGCAGCGCACCAGCGGCACGAGTCAGCAACGCCGCAGCACGGCCGGCAACGGCGGGGGCCGGCGCACCGCGAGCACCGAGGTGAACGACGGCGAGTGGGAAGAGTTCTGAGGCGCGGTGGGAGGGCGATTGTGACGGGCAGCCAGGAGGGCGTCGGTGAGTGGTGAGCGTGAGTTCCGTTTTACGCGAGAGGACTTCGAGTGGATCCGCGAGACCGTGGGACGCGAGACCGGGATCCAGCTCAGCGACGCCAAGAGCGACATGGTCTACTCGCGCCTGGCGCGCCGCCTCCGGGCCCTCGGGCTGCGGGATTTCGCGAGCTACCGCAAGCTGCTGCTCGACGACCCCGAGCGCCAGGAGATGGCGCACTTCGTCAATGCCCTGACCACCAACCTCACGGCGTTCTTCCGCGAGGCGCACCACTTCGAGCACCTGGCCGGGGTGCTCGAGGCGTCCTCCGGCACCGTTCGCATCTGGTCGGCGGGCTGCTCAACCGGCGAGGAGGTCTACTCGGCGGCCATCGTGGCCCGGGAGGTCTTCGGCGATCGGGCTGCTGATCGGGTCCAGATCCTTGGCACGGATCTCGACAGCAACGTACTCGAACGCGGACGCCGCGCGGTCTACGATCAGAAGCGCGTCGACGGGCTGAGCCGGGAGCGCCTGCGCAGGCACTTTCTGCGCGGCAAGGGCAGCAAGGAGGGCATGGTCCGCGTCCGCCCGGAGGTGTGCCGGCTGGTCGAGTTCCAGCAGCTGAACCTTCTGCATGAGTGGCCGTTCCGGGAGCCGTTCGACATCGTCTTCTGTCGCAACGTGATCATCTACTTTAACAAGGAGATCCAGCGCCGGCTGTTCGACCGCATGGACCGAGCCATGGCCCCCCGGGGCTGGCTCTACATCGGGCATTCCGAGACCCTGTGGCGGGTCAGCGAGCGATTCGAATCCCATGGCCGCACCATCTACCGCAAGCAGGACTGAACTGCGCCGTGCTTCCTGGCGCAACCGCGGCGTGGAGCTGCCCGAGTGCCTGCCCGGTTTCGAGCACATCAACCGGTACTGGGATCCGCAGCATGAAGCCTTTGCGGCCAAGATCCTGCCCGGCGAGTTCTACGTGACCCGGGGCCCGGAGATGGTGGTCACCGTGCTCGGCTCCTGCGTCTCGGCGTGTATCCGCGATCGCCGCCGGGGCATCGGCGGGATGAACCATTTCATGCTGCCGATCCGAGGTGGCGACCCGCACCACTGGGAGGGTGATCCACTGAGCACCGCCACGCGCTACGGCAACCACGCCATGGAGCAGCTGATCAATCGCATCCTCGCCGCCGGGGGCAGTCGCGATGAGCTGGAGGTCAAGCTCTTCGGCGGCGGCCGGGTCATGGCGGGGATGACCGACGTCGGCCAGCGGAACATCGAGTTCGCCCTGGAATACGTCCGTACCGAGCAGCTCCGCGTGATCGCGCAGGATCTCGGCGGGGAGTACCCGCGCAAGGTGCAGTACTATCCCGAGAGTGGTCGGGCCCGTTCCAAGAAGCTGATGAGCACGCGCAACGATACCGTGGTCCGGCGCGAGGAGCACTACCTCCACGAGATCGACGAGCGCCCCGTGTCCGGCGACGTGGATCTGTTCTAACGGGGGGGGGGGGGCGCATGATCCGGGTACTGATTGTTGATGACTCCGCCCTCATCCGCCGGATGCTCACCGAGCTGTTCGCCGGTGTCGACGACATCGAGGTGGTGGGCACGGCGCGGGATCCCTACGACGCCCGCGAGAAGATCAAGCAGCTCAACCCCGACGTCCTGACCCTGGATGTCGAGATGCCGCGTATGGACGGCATCACCTTCCTGCGCAACCTGATGCGGTTGCGCCCGATGCCGGTGGTCATGGTCTCTTCGCTGACCGAGGAGGGCGCCGAGGAGACCCTTGAGGCGCTGGCACTCGGCGCCGTCGACTTCGTAACCAAGCCGCGCACCGATGTCAGCCACACCTTGGACGCGTATGCCGAGGAGATCATTGCCAAGGTGCGTACCGCCGCGCGGGCCCGGGTGCGGCCGGGGCACAGCCAGCCCCGGGGTGCCGCGCCGCAGCCGCATCAGCGCACCACGGACAAGGTGGTGGCGATCGGTGCCTCCACCGGTGGTACGCTGGCGGTGCAGCGGCTGCTCGAGGTGATGCCGCCCAACGCCCCGGCCACCGTGATTACCCAGCACATGCCGCCCGGCTTCTCGGCGGCCTTTGCCGAACGGCTCGATCACATCTGCGCCGTCTCGGTCCACGAGGCGCGAGACGGCCAGCGTGTGCTCCCGGGGCACACCTACATCGCCCCCGGTGGCTACCACCTTGAACTCCACCGCGACGGCAGCAAGTACATCTGCCGGATCACCGAGGACGAACTGGTCAATCGTCACCGGCCCTCGGTGGACGTTCTGTTCGACTCGGTGGCCCGGGCGGCCCGGAGCAACGCCGTGGGCGTGCTGCTCACCGGCATGGGCAGTGACGGGGCCGCCGGACTGGGGCGCATGCAGGCCGCCGGGGCCGTTACCATCGCCCAGGATGAGGCGAGCAGTGTCGTCTGGGGGATGCCGGGCGCCGCCGTCAAGGCCGGCCACGCGGATCAGGTCCTGCCGCTGGAGCGGATCGCCGAGGCGATCCTGGCGGCGGTGGCGCCGCCCTCCCACC